>DASTDQ010000001.1:0-2684 GCA_035710305.1 Vicinamibacterales bacterium
TCGACGTCGAGCGTCTCGGGTACGTGCCACGTGTAGAGCCGGTCGAACGGGTCGGCGATCGGCGCGTTCCTGATCCGGTACCGGTAGGTCTTCGACCGCGCGCTGAACCGCGCGTGGAAGTCCGAGGGGACCTCCTCGATCGCGAGCACGCGCACGTCGTCGGGGAGCTGCGCGTTCAGCGCGCGTTGCAACGTGGCTGCGTCATGGGAACAGCCCACGGTCACGCTGGCCACCTGGCCGATCGCGTGGACGCCGGCGTCCGTGCGCCCCGCGCCGTGAACGCTTACTCTTGCGCCTTCGAGGAGCGACAGCGCGTCCTCGAGCACGCCTTGCACCGACACGCCATCGGCCTGCCTCTGCCAACCCACGAGGCGAGTCCCATCGTAGGCGAGAGTCAGCTTCAGCGTGCGCAACCGTTCAGGCCCGTGACCCCGGCTTCACCACCGGCTGCCCGGCGGCACAGAGTGGACAGTTGTCCGGTTGGTAGGTCGGAAGGGATATTTCGGCCAGTGCACGAAATGGTACGTCCAGGTCCCGCAGGCCACCGCTTCTGTCCACGATGGCGGCCGCCCCGACGACGACAGCCCCCGAGGCCCGCGCGACGTCGATCGTCTCGCGGGTGGAACCGCCCGTCGTGACGACATCCTCGACCACCAGCACCCGTTCTCCCGGCGCGAGTGAAAACCCGCGCCGCAACATCAGCGTGCCGTCCTGACGTTCCGCGAAAATCGCCCGTACTCCAAGCGCCCGCGCGACTTCCTGCCCTATGACGATGCCGCCGAGGGCGGGGGACAACACGACCTGAGGCTCGAGATCGCCGGCCGCGGCGGCAATCTCGGCCCCGCAGGCCTCGGCTTCCTGCGGATGCTGCAGCACGAGCGCGCATTGAAGATAGCCAGGGCTGTGGAGCCCGGATGTCAGGCGAAAGTGGCCCTCGAGCAGGGCCCCGACGCGGCGGAACCTGTCGAGAACGGGAATACTGGTCACCGAGGGCATTTCGGCCGAGTATACCTTTTGCACTGTCAGAACCTCTGCCCGGGGGCGTTCGTCTTACTTGAGGTTGGAATCACAAAAGCTTTGGGGAGTGGAAAGATGCGTACGATCGTAAGTTACGTGTGCCTGGTCGTGGTTGTCGTGGCCGTTTTCGGAACGACAGCGTCCGTTTTCGCACAGGAGGCGAAGCCCGCCGGTCAGCCGGCGGCTCAAGCCGGGCTGCTGACCAGGCGCCTGACGGCTGCCGAAGCGGTTGCGCTGGCCCTCGAGAACAACCTCGGGATCAAGGCTGCCCGCATCGATCCGGAGATCGAGGCGATCAACCTCGTGGGCGCTCGCGCCGGCTGGCTCCCCACATTCAGTGCGTCGCTGCAGACCAGCAGCAACGAGGCTCCAAACCAGAACTTTCTTTCGGGAGCGCTGGGAGGATCGACGACCAGCGACAATTTCGGCAACGAGCTTGGCGTCCAGCAAACGCTCCAGTGGGGCGGCAGCTACAACCTCGGCTGGGACAGCTCCCGCTTCAACAGCAACAGCTCGTACTCGACGTTCTCGCCCCAGCTTCGCTCCTCGCTCTCGCTGAACTACACGCAGCCCTTGCTCCGCAATTTCAGCATCGACAACATCCGTCAGCAGGTGCAGGTCACAACCAAGAACCAGGAGATCACCGACGTGGGGCTGCAGCAGACGATCGCGCAGATGACACGGACCGTGCGGAACGCACACTGGGAACTCGCCTACACCATCGCCTCGCTCGGCGTGCAGCAGCAGTCGCTGGATCTGGCGCAGGAGTCGCTGCGGAACACCCGTGCCCGCGTCGAGATCGGGACGACGCCGCCAATCGACGTGGTCGCGGCCGAGGCCGAAGTTGCGCGGCGTCGTGAAGCGGTGATCGTTGCGGAAGCGCAGATCGAGACGGCGCAGGACAACCTGCGCACGCTCGTCTTCGATCCCGAGATGCCCGACTTCTGGGCGATCAGGATCGAGCCGGGGGAACTGCCACCGTTTCAACCGACGGTCGTCAATGTGGACTCCGCCGTGCGGAACGCGCTCGAGCGGCGAACCGACCTGATGCAGGCGCGAAAGTCGCTCGAAGTGGACGACATCAACATCAAGTACTTCCGCAACCAGACCCTCCCGGACGTGAATGCCAGCTTCAACTACGGCCTTCAGGGTCTGGGCGGCACACAGCTCCAGCGCGGCATCGGTCCGTTCGGGCCGGGCTCGGGCGACGTCCTCAGCGAGTCTCAACGCGGCTTTGGGACCGTGCTGTCCGATTTGTTCGCCAACGAGTATCCCAACTGGACGTTCGCGGTGAACGTCGGGTATCCGCTCGGAACGAGTTCGGCGGACGCGTCGCTGGCGCGAGCCAGGCTGCAGCAGAATCAGTCGCGCACGCAGCTCCGCAACCTGGAGCTGCAGATCGCCGCGCAGGTGCGCCAGGCGGCGCGCCAGGTGCAGACCTTGGAGCAGCGGGTGGCGAGCTCGAGGTCGGCGCGCGAGCTGGCCGAGCGCACGCTCGCGGCGGAGGAGCGCAAGTTCGAGGCTGGCACCTCCACGAACTTCCTCGTGACTCAGGCGCAGCGCGACCTGTCCCTGGCGCGGAACGTGGAGCTTCAGAACGTGCTCGAATACAACCGCGCGGTGGTGGATCTGGAGACCGTCCAGGACGTGCCGTTGCGATAACATCA
>DASTDQ010000002.1:0-3282 GCA_035710305.1 Vicinamibacterales bacterium
AGATCGGCGATTGCGTGCAGGCCGGCCCCGGCACGTCGAGCCGGGTCATGGTGACGTCGTCCTTGATCTGACCGAATGTCAGAAGGCCGCGCCAGCCGATCAGGCGGCCCTCGATGCGCAGGGTGTCGCCGTCGGGATGCCATGCCTTGACGCGCCATCGCGTATCGCCGTACTTGGGGTGCTCCACGCCTCGAAAGAGATCGAAGCCGATGGCGACGACGACCTGAAAGACCGGGTCGCCGGGCTTGCTCTCGATCACCGTGTACTTCAACCCGTTGTCGTAGCCGAATCCGCAGAACCGCAATACGTATTCCGGGGTCATGTCCCTGACGTCGATTTCGAGGCCGCGCGTGGCCAGGGCCTTCCGCGTGCCGTCATGGTTCGTGTCCAGTTGGTGCGCCCAGAACCGCATCTCCCCGCTGGGCTGCCGCTCCATGCGCACCACGTTGTCACTCTTGGGAATCTTCCAGTACGAGGTCGTCACGCCGTTCGTGCCTGGAGGCCGGGCCTGGCCGGCGATCGACGAGAATCCCGGAAGCATTCCAACGATGATCGCGATCAGTGCGAGCAGCCCATGGGCCGCACCGCGTGTGTTCATGGATCGGTATCCGTCCTGAGGGTGGGAAGTACAAAGAGTATAGATTAGGGAGAAGGCACGATGAACCGCGGAGACGCTGAGACGCGGAGACGGATCCTGATCGCTGCCGGCGTGGCGTTTGCGCAGGCGGTGCGAGGGTTCGCCGGCTCCGCGCAGACGCCCCAGGCGGCCGCTCTCGTTGACGATCTCGTCATCGCCAATCATGTGCTGGCCATGGAGGGCGTGCTCGACGCGATGGGGCATATCAGTGTGCGCCATGCGGCGCGGCCCGACCGCTTCCTGCTGGCGCGGTCGATGGCGCCGGAGCTCGTGGCCGTCGCCGACATCATGGAGTACGACCTCGGGGCGCAGGCGGTTGACGCGCGCGGCCGGACCTCCTACCTCGAGCGTTTCATACACAGCGAGATCTACCGCTCGCGGCCCGACGTCAATGCCATCGTCCACTGCCACACGCCCTCGCTGATCCCGTTCGCCAGCTCGAGCGTGCCCCTCCGTGCCATGTATCACATGGCGGCGTTCGTGGCAGAGGGCGTGCCGGTGTTCGACATCAGGAAAGCCGCAGGCGTGACGGACCTGCTCGTGAGGGACGCGGCGCTCGGTCGCGCGCTCGCGCAAACGCTTGGCTCCAGATCGGCAGCCCTCATGCGCGGGCACGGCGCCGTCGTCGTTGCCGGATCGATCCCGACCGCCGTGGGGCGCAGCGTCTACCTCGACATCAACGCCAGGGCCCAGTCACAGGCGATCGCGCTCGGCGGCACGATCACCTACGTCGAGGCGGACGAAGCGAAGCTTCGGATGGGCGATGCCAACGAATACGCCCGTGCGTGGGAGTTGTGGAAGCGCAGAATTGCGCGATGATCGAGTCCAGCCGCGACCTGCGGCGAGCCAGGAGCAGCTCACCCCCAGGATGGACGAGCCGCACGAAACTGGGACCAGTCATGGCGATCACAGTGCTCGTGACCGGCGCTCGCGGCCTGCTGGGGCAGCACCTGATGCGGGCACTGCTCGAATCAGGACGATCCGTCCGGGCGCTCGTGCGGAGCGGCGGGGATCGAGATTTTCTCCCTGACGGAGTGGCGATGGCGGTTGGCGACATTACCAACCTTGCCGAGGTGCGTCGGGCGATGGCCGGATGTGACGCCGTCATCCACGCCTGCAGCACACATGACTACAAACTCCCGCCGCGCCGCTTCTGGGAGGTCAACGTCGGCGGCACGCACAACGTCTGCACCGCAGCGGCGGAACGGCCGTCGGTGAAAGTCGTCTTCACCAGCACGATTTCCACCCTTGCGTCGGGCGGCACCGTCGACGGGTTTCCCTTGGCCGTGCCGGCGCGAAAGCTCATGAGTCTCAGCAAGAAAGCGGCGGAGGAAGAGGTGCTGGCGCACGCCCGGCGAGGGCTGCCGGCGATCGTCGTCAACCCGCCATACTTCATCGGGCCGCTGGACTATCGACCGTCGCCGTTCCGGTTGTGGGCGCCGCTGGCCGTCCGGATGCCGATCCGGCTGGTTCCTGGCGGCGGCTTCAACGTCATGAGCGCGCGCGACGTCGCACGCGCGCACGTGTGGGCCCTCGAGCGCGGACGCGCCGCGACGCGCTACCCGCTTGTCGGCAGGAACGTCAGCCTGGTGGAGTATGCCTCGCTGCTGAATGCCGCCGCCGGGCGGCGCGTCGTGCCGCGGGAGATTCCGGCGGCGCTGCTCCGATCGGTGGCGGTGGGCAAGGTGTTCGACCCGTATGCCGTCGATCTGATTACGCGGTTGAACTACGTGTTCGAGCAGGACGCCGTTCCCATCGAACGGGAGTCGCTGGAAGACCTCGTCTCCGGCACCGTGCGATGGTTCCGCGACGAGCGGCATCTCGCGGGCGTGCGAGTGCTGGCGGCCTACGCATGGCGCCGCTGTTTCTAGCCCGGGACTGAAGTCCGAGTCGTTCTGTTGTTCGCCGGCGTGGACCGCGCGACGGAGGGATGCCAGATGCCTTCGATACAACTCGACCTGGTGTGGACCGTGTTCGCCGTCTTCTGCGGCTACTCGATCTACACGCCCGTCGTCACGTTCATGTGGGCCGAGAAGGGACAGCGCGTATTCCAGAACCTGAGAGTCCCGGTGATCGTGTTCGTCTACTTCCTCGTTCCGTGCGCGGCGCTGCTCCTGCTCATCATGGCCTTCGACGGCATTCGTGAACCCACATGGCAGTTCGTCGCAGCCAGCGGGCTCGTGCTGAGCCTGTCGTTCATCGTGATGCTCTACATCCTCACTGTTCCCGACTGGCCGATAGGCAGGTTCCTGCAGATCGACCGGGTGCCCGTCGGCGCGATCCGGGCGCTGATCAGCGTCAACTTCGGCGCCTCGCTCCTCATCGCCATCGTGTGCGCCACGATCGTCGTTCAAGCCCCGCAGGCGATCGAGCAGGTCGGACAGCGAGGGCAGGAGCTGCAGCAACTGGAGGCGCAAACCCAGAAACTGGACGAGCAGAAAGACCAGTCTGCGGAGAGGATATCCGGCATCCGAGCCGATGCCGTTCGCAAAGTGATCGATGACAACGTGAAGACCGTGCGAGGGGTCCTTGCCGCGCTGGCGTCAGGGGTCGGGCTGGTGGGGAGCCTTCGTGCGCTGGGCGACAAGAAGAAGCGGCGCCGACGATCGAATCGCGACCGTGACTGAAGTCATGGATTGGCGCTG
>DASTDQ010000003.1:0-9347 GCA_035710305.1 Vicinamibacterales bacterium
GGATCGGTCCCCGCCGAGATCGCCCTCGCCTTCGCCGGGTCCGCACGCAGATTGAACCAGGCGGCCGCCATCTGCGACCGTCCTGCGTTGTGAACGCACGCGAAGAGAACGGTGGTCATGGTCCGAGCCGCTTGCGCATCACGATCGCTGACGCGCAGCAGGCGGAGCGGAACTCGACCGAGGCCAGCACCGATGCCGGCACCTCGTCACGCGCGATCGGCTCGAAGCCGAATCTCGGGAAGAACCGTTCAGCCGTGGTCGTCAGGAGAAACACCGTGTCGGCGCCGCGCGTCCGGGCAAGGCGCAGCGCCGCCTCGGTCAGCTGATGCCCGAGCCTGCGCCCCTGCCGGGCCGGATTGACGGCGACCGATCGCAGAAGGGCGCCATCGGCATACACCTCGAGGGCCGCCGTGCCGACCACCTGCCCCTCCTCCCGGGCCACGATCATCGTCTGGACGTGGTCGTCGATTTCATCCAGCGGCAGCTGGAGGCGCGCGAGGAGGTCGCGCACCGCCGGGAGATCGCCCTCGATCGCAGCTTCGATCATCTCGTCTCGTCTACTCCTCTACGCGCGCGGCGCGCAGCACGTCCCTCCGGCGGGGCTGTTCAGCACATAGAGATCTCCGAACGATCGCTGAAACTGCCTGCGGTCCTCGGCTGCGGCGGGGACGTGCTTCAACGCCTCGACGGCGACGCTGACGACACCGAGGATCACGGGGTCGAGCGACTGCGACACCCGATAGTGCATCCACACGCCGTCGCGCCTGACGGCAACCAGCCCGCTGCGCCGCAGGTACGCCAGGTGCCGGGACACCGTCGGCTGCGGCAGCCCCAGGCTGTCGTGAATGTGACAGACGCACACTTCGTTTCTGCCGAGCAAGGCAAGGATTCGAAGACGGGTCTTGTCGGCCAGGGCCTTGAAGACCTCTTCCACCTGGTCGATCGCGGCCCGATTCCGGGCGGCCGAAGGTCGCTTCATATATTTGTCTTGACGAATATACCACGGTCCCTATATATTCGCAAATGCGAATATTTAGGAGACACCCATGAATGCGATCAAAGACGCGGTCCAGGAGAAATACGGCGAGGCGGCGCAGCAGGCTCGTCTCGGGAAGAAAGCAGGATGCGGATGCGGGCCCGCCTGCTGCGAGACGATCACCTCGGATCTCTACGACGGCGCGGAGGCCGCGGCCGTCCCGGCGGAGGCGATGCTGGCATCCCTCGGGTGCGGCAATCCGACTGCGCTCGCCGAACTGAAGCCGGGCGAGGTGGTGCTCGATCTCGGCTCGGGCGGGGGCATCGACGTCCTGCTGTCGGCGAAGCGGGTCGGTCCCACCGGCAAGGCGTACGGCGTGGACATGACCGACGAGATGCTGGCGCTCGCACGTGAGAACCAGGTGAAGTCGGGGCTCACGAACGTCGAGTTCCTGAAGGGCGAGATCGAGCACATTCCGCTCCCTGACGGCTCGGTCGACGTCATCATCTCCAACTGCGTCATCAATCTCTCGGCGGACAAGGACCGGGTGATCGCCGAGGCGTTCCGTGTGCTGAAGCCCGGGGGGCGCTTCGCAGTGTCGGATGTGGTCGTCAGGGGCGAGGTGCCCGAGGCGGTTCGACGCAGCATGGAGTTGTGGACCGGGTGCGTGGCGGGCGCCCTCGAAGAGGGCAGCTACCGGCGCAAACTGACGGAGGCAGGATTCGAGAACGTGGACGTCGAGCCGACGCGTATCTACAGCGGCGCAGACGCCGAGGCGCTTCTGACGGAAGGCGGATTGTCGGACGAGACGATCGCGGCGGACATCGATGGGCGCTTCATGAGCGCCTTCGTCCGGGCGCAGAAGCCGACAGCCGTGCGGAACTGCTGTGCGTCGAGCTGCTGCTCTTCCTGATCCCGGGAACTCGGGCCACGAGGATCACGAAGACCGTCTGCCACGAAGGACACGAAGATTCAAATGGCTTCGTGAACTTCGTGGCCGAGCTCTTCGTGGCGGCTGTCGTTGGACGTGATTTCGTCTCAGGCTCTCAGAACCGGAACCGGGCGCCGACCTGCATCACGCGCGGGCCGCCCACCGAGTCGGTGATCTTGCCGAAGTCGGTGGTGGCCGCGCCGATCACGTTGTTGGGCAGCGCGTAGTTGACCGTGTTGAACACGTTGAAGATGTCCCAGCGGAGCTCGATGTTCCGCGCGCCGCCAAGCGCGAACGCCTTCGCCAGGCTCAGGTCCACGCGCCGTTGCCAGAACCCGCGGAGCTCGTTGCGGCCCAGGTTGCCGTATCCCAGGTTATCGGGATATCCCCCCGCCGCCGTCGTCGGCGAGCAGAGGACGCTCTTGTTGAATGCGGCCTCCGTGGGGTCGCTGCCCTGCTGGCGAAGATCGTCGAGCGATTCGCACAGGCTCGGCCGCCCGAACCCGAGGCGGTAGAGGCCGCCCGAACCCCGAACCAGGTCGGTGTACTGGGCCACGCTTCCGATCTCGGGCTCGACCGAGTAGATCGAGTACGGGAGACCGGACTGCAACTGCACGAAGCCCGAGAAGCGGAACCCGGCGCCCATGTTCCAGATCCAGCTTCCGCTGAAGCGGTGCGGGCGATCGAAATCGGAGAGCGCCCAGTTGGCGTCGACATCGCGGTTGTCGCCCTGCACGACGAAGCCTGCGTTAGGCGTGTCGGGCTTGCCGCCTCCCGCGGTGCTTCCCGGATCGGCGGAGCTGGTGTCCATCGATCGCGAATACGTGTAGGCGAGGTTGAACTGCAGGCCGTCCGACATCCGCTTGGTGAACCCGAACTGGACCGAGTTGTACAGCGACCGGCCCGTGTTGCCGAGGAGCAGTGCCTCGGGCACGTTGAAGCCGAGGATCGGCGTGCGGGCTTCGAAGCCGATCACGCTCCCGCCGGCGTTGGCGAGGTTGTAATCGAGCATGCCGCCGAGCGTGGAGTTCGGGAAGCCGAACGCTCTGCCGACGCCGCGCTCGCGCGCCGTGGCGCCCGCGTTGAGCGGACCGTTCGGGCTGTTCGCCGCCACGTACGCCTGGTTGAACCGCTCGAAGATATGGTCCGGCGTAGACGGATCGTTGAGGTCGTACCCCTGGTTGAAGGCGAGCGCCTCGAGCAGGTCGCTCCCCTTGCTGCCGACGTACCGCACCTCGACCATCATGTTGGCCCCGATGCTGCGCTGCACGCCGAAGTTGTACTGCTGCACGTAGGCCGCATGGAGATCCCGATCGACCGCGCGGAACTCGAACGTCTCGGCGATGTTGCCCCTGAAGGGCAATCCGGTCGCCGGATTGATCGGGTTGAGCGTGCCGTCGGCGCCGCGGATGACGTTCGTGCCGTCACGGATCTGGTAGGTGCCAGCGGCGCCACCGGTCCGCACGATCTGGTTCGGCAGGTACTGGTTGAACGGGTAGGTTGGATCCTGCTGAGACCACGCGCTGTTGAACGGGACCGCGGCTCCCGGGAAGGTGACCTCCTGCTCCCGCAGGAAGGGATAGTTGCTGAACACCGTGTTCATGAACGCCGCGGATGGGCGGTCGTAGAAGATGCCGTACCCGCCGCGGACGACCCACTGCTCCGTCGGCGTCCACGCGAATCCGATTCGCGGCGCCACGTTGTTCCAATCCTGCCCGTTGAGCGTGTGCTTGTTGTCGACTCTCCGTGACGCTGCGATCGCCGCATCGACGGCCGCGAAGCCGGTGTTCTGGACGTTGTTCGGCACGATGAACGCGTTCACGGGGTTGCTGAGGTCGGTGATCGCGTCGAAGTCCACGTTCCCGATGCGCCCGTTGACCTCGGTCGGCAGTCCGAAGAACTCGTACCGCATGCCCAGGTTGATCGTCACCGTCCGGCTGATGCGCCAGTCGTCGGCGACGAACATGTTGAAGTCGTTGAAGCGGAACTGCTTGTCGGTGATGCCGAACTGCGTGTCGCCTTCCGTGCCGAGGCCGCGGAGGAACATCGTGAAGTTGTCGAACTTCTCGAACTCGGTCGCCTGCTCTTCGGGAAGGTTCGTGTTGTATTGGTTGTGCCGGAACTCGCCGCCCATCCGCAGGGCGTGGGAGGCCGTCGTGAGGCTGAGCGTGTCGCCGATGGTGTAGGTCCGCTGCTGCCGCTTGTTGAAGGTGTCATTGGGACCGCCGAAGGAGAATCGCTCCATCGTGCCGCCGGGCCGCCCGACGTAGTGGCCCAGCCGGGTCGTGGCGGCGCTCGCGTCGAAGAAGTTGGCTGGATTGGGAACCCCGACGCTGTCGTTGGTCATCGCCAGGAACGGGTCGTCGAGCTGGCGGGAGTTGTTGAGAAAGAAGATGCCGCCTCGCATCTCGTTGACGTGGCTGGCGCCCCAGATCTGGTTGTCCGAAACGGCGACCGTCGCGTTGTAGTCGTCCCGTTTCAGCGTGAACGGGGAGGCGAGGCTCGACGGGTCGGGGAACGGATCGAGTCCAGGAAACTTCGCGTAGAAACCGGTCACGCTGAGTCGATTGTTCGTCGCAAGCTCGCCGTCCAGCTTCGCGGTGAACTGGTCCTGCGTGAACTCGGCGGGAACCACATTGCGCTGGCGCACGAACGGATTGCCGCCGACCGACACGAACGGGGCTGAGCCGGCATTGATGTCATTGCCGACCATCGTGGCGCCAGCGCGCGGCGCCGGCAGCACGTAGTCTCCGGTCACCGGATTCCGCAGATTGAGCAGATTCAGCGCCACGTCCGAGATGCACGCGGTATCGGTCGGGCTGGAACACTGCGCCTTGGGAATCGATTGAAGGATGTTCGGGTTCAGCGCCGCAAACGCGTTCAGGAGGTTCTCCTTGGTGCGGGCGCCCTGGATCAGCTGCAGCGCCTGCGGAAGCACCGAGATGCTGCTTGCCGTCGGCACGAAACCGGTTTCCGCCTGCGTGCGCTGGTAGCCGCCGAAGAAGAAGAAGCGATTCTGACGAATGGGCCCGCCCACGGTGAATCCGCCTTCGTCGCGGCGCGCCTTCGGCTTGTCGATGCCGTCCTTCTCGTAGAAGAAGTCGTTCGCGTTCATCCCCTCGTGCTGAAAGGTGAAGCCGGCGGTCCCGCGAAGCGTGTTCGTGCCGCTGCGCGTCACGAGCTGGAAGTTGCCGCCGCCCGACCGGCCCGTCGACGCGTCGTACATGCTCGTCTGGAGCTTGACTTCCTCGAGCGTGTCCGCGGCCGGGGAGATGTTGTCGCTCATCGCGCCTTCGTTGGTCGTCAGGTTCGTGGCGTCGATGCCGTTGAAGAACAGGCTGGTGCTCGTCGTCCTCGTGCCGTTCACCGATGGCGAGATGTTGCCGGTGCCGTTGACCAGGACGGGCGGCAGGTCCGCGCTGACGCCCGCTTCCGACGACAGCAGGTGCGTGAAGCTGCCCGTCGACGTCGGGACCGATTCGAGCTCCGCGTTCGTCAGACTGCGCGCGGTCGCTGACGTGGTGATGTTCAGCAGCGCCGCGTCGCCCGTCACCTGAACGGTTTCAGTGAGACCTCCGACTTCGAGCGTGACGGGGACCGACCGAATCGTCGAGGCTTCGACCGTCACGCCGCTGCGAACCAGCTTCTTGAATCCGTCCAGCTCGAAGGACACGTCGTAGACGCCCAACGGCAGCCCCGGGATGCGCCAGTCGCCCGCGCCTCCGCTGATGGTCTGCTGCGTCAGGCCGGTCTTCGCGCCGGTGGCAATCACCGTGACGCCCGGAAGCACGGCGCCGCTCGAGTCGATGACAGAGCCGGACAGCGTGCCCGTGGGACTGCCCTGCGCGCGCGCGGGCGTGGAATCAACAAAGAGACCCACCGTGGCCACGCAGGCCACTGCGACGATCAGACGGATTGCCAGACGCATCGAATCACCTCGCTCGGCGCGAAGTTATCGGGCGCCCGTGACGGCCACGTAACGCGCTGGTTGCCGACGTGTTAAAGGACGCCAGTCGCCTCGCGCGCAGCCTCGAACATGACCGTCGATGGGCTTGTAACACGGATTTAATCTCGCCGAAACAGACCAGTCATCTCGAGTCGTTACTTTGGCGACATGCTCCGGTTACATCAGCGATACATACGCCGGCCCGACCTCTTTGCCGCGTTCGCGCTTGTCACCTGCCTTGCCGCGGCCGCGCAGGCACAGACGCAGGCGCCGAACGGTCAGAAGCCCGAACCGTCGACCTACGACAAGATCTGGACGGCCTTCACTCAGTTCTACAAGGACGACGGCAATCCGGTGGTCCAACAGGTGCTGTTCAGCGGCCGCTACCAGTACGAGTTCGCGGCCATCGACGCCGACCAGGGCGATCACGACGAGTGGAACGTCCGGCGGCTGCGCCTCGGTCCGCGAATTACGCTGTTGCGCACGCTCACGCTTCACGCCGAAGTCGAGTTGAACCCGCAGGAGCGGGACCCCCTCTACGTGCGTATCACCGACGCGTACGTGCAGTGGAACAAGAGCAGCCGCCTTGTGATGACCGTCGGAAAGCAGGGGGTGCCGTTCACCATCGACGGCGCGACCTCGTCCAAGGAGCTCCTGACGATCGACCGAAGCGTCATCGGCAACAACATCTGGTTTCCCCAGGAGTACATGCCCGGCGTCAGCGTTTCAGGTCAGAAGGCGCCCTGGGTGTATCGCGGCGGCGTGTATTCGTCCGGCGCCATGAACCCGGAGTTCGGAGAGTTCAACGGAGACTATTTCACGCTCGCGCTCGTGGGTTATGACTTCGCCAAGCGGCTGGGCGCAAAGGCGGCCGTCCTCACAGGCAATTACGTCTACCAGCATCCGGACCAGGACAACACGTTTACGCGGCCGCTCGAGCACACGGTGTCCGTTCACGTCAGGTTCGAGGACGACGTGTGGGGCCTGCGGACCGACCTGTCCGGCGCGACCGGGTATCTGGGACAGAGCGACCTGTGGGCGGTGACGGCCATGCCGTTCGTCAACCTGACCCCGAAGCTCCAGGTGGTCGGGCGATACAGCTACATGGGCAGCGCGGATCCGAACGGGATCAGGCTCGGGACGTACGAGAATCGTCTCGTCGCCGGTCGAGGGGACGAGTACACCGAGCTGTATCTCGGCGCGAATTACTACTTCTACGGGCACAAGCTGAAGCTGCAGACGGGGCTTCAGTGGGCCGACATGAACGACCGCGCAAACGACGGAGGCGAATACGCGGGCTTCTCATGGACGACCGGCGTGCGCGTCGGCTGGTAGCGGCGAGGTTTGACGCGGTCGCGTATCCCCCGGATAATCTTCGTGGTGCCAAACCGCCCGACTAGGCGCGTCGTCGCCGGCCTGGCAGTGCTGGGCGTGCTGGGTCTGGCGGTCCTGCCCCAGGAACACGTCCATGCGAGCCACGACGGCGAGCATCCGGATGTCATCCACCGCCATCTGGCGCCGCATCACCTCTTCGAGCACGACACCACAGTCGATCACAGCGACGATGACGACGCGCGGTATCTGAGCGCGGCCTTCATCGCTCCAGGGACGGTCTCCCGCGTCGATCAGGATCCTTCGTTCGTCATCGCCGATCTTCCCGCGGTCCGGCCGGCACAGACTCGCTGGCGGACTCTGTCGTTCCTGAACGTCCGCGTCCACGACCCCCCGTGGCGGACTGCGTCCGGTCCTCGCGCGCCTCCCACTCCGCTCGTCTAGCCTGACTCGACGGCATCGGCCGTCGTCTGTCCACGATCCGTTTTCAATCGAGGTGTTATGCGCAGAACGCTGTTCTGCGCCGCGCTGGCCTTCGCGTTCGTCCCGTCCAGTGGTGGCGCACAAGACCTGATGTTGACCGAAGCCGATGCCCTGGCGCGGCTGTCGGCGAACAGTCCGCGTGTACGAGCGCTTCGAGCAGGCGTCGACGTCGCGCGCGCGGACGTCCTCTCCTCGGGCCGGTGGCCGAACCCGCGCGTCAACTGGGATCGCCAATCGGTTTCCGGCGTCACCGAGCACTACTTCACGGTGTCACAGCTCCTGCCTGTGAGCGGCCGGCGGGATCTGAGCGTGCAGGCGGCGTCCGCGCGGGCGGCGGCCGCCTCGAGCCGGATCGACGATGAGCTCCGCCGGCTGCGGACGGATCTGCGGTTGGCGTTCGCGGAGCTCGATGCGGCTCAGACTCGAGTTCAGGCGCTCGTGAGCAGCCGCGATCGCCTGCGGGAGCTGGCCGACATTCTCGCGAAGAGAGAGAGAGAGGGGGACGCCGCAGGCTTCGATCGGCTCCGGGCCGAGCGGGAAATGCTCGATGCCGAAGCCGACCTGATCGTCGCGACCACTGAGCGTGCCCAGGCCCAGGCGACGCTGGCAGCCTTCTTCGAGAACATCGGCGAGCCGTCCCAGATTGTGGCCGTTCCCCGCCGCGGACGTCCCTCGCAGGTTCCCACCATCACCGCCCTCATGGAGCTGGCGGAGACGAACCGGGGCGAGCTGCGGGCGTTGCTTCAGGATTCCGAAGCCGCGAACCTCCTGGGACAGGCGGCCTCGCGCAGCCGCGTGCCGGAGCCCGAACTGGTCGCCGGCACCAAGTCCTCGACCGCCACGAGCGGCGGGCCGGGAAGCGCGATTACCGTCGGCGCTGGCGACATCGGCAGCGTGTTCGGCGTGCACGCCACCATCCCGCTGTTCGATCGTGCGCAGCCGGAGCGCACGCTCGCCCTCTCGAAGGCCGCGCAGGCCGAGGCCGAGACAGCGGCGTTTCGACAGGCGCTCCGCGGGCAGATCGCGGCGCTCCGCGCGGCCGTCATCGATCGCCGCAACGGCGCAGATCGCTACCGGACGGAGGCGGTCAACCGGACGGATGACATCGAGCGCATCGCGCGCGTGAGCTACGACGCGGGCGAGCGCAGCATCCTCGAGCTGCTGGACGCGTACCGCATCGGCGCGTCCGCCCGCGTGCGTCAAGCCGCACTCGACCTGGCCGTTCGCCAGGCGGAGCTCGAACTGGAGTTCGCATCCGGCTGGGAGGTTCCCGTATGACGGTGACACATCGAATGACTGGCGCGGCAATCATCGCGGCCGTCGCGCTGAGCGGGTGCGGTGGGCAGCCGGCTCCCGGTCGAGGCGGCGAGGGCGAGCTCCCCACGCTGGACGCGACTCATTGGACGGACAAGACGGAACTGTTCATGGAGTACCCGCCGCTCGTCGCGGGCCGCCCGGCGCTGTTCGCGGTGCACTTGACGGCACTGGCGGATTTCACGCCGGTCGCGGCGGGCCGGGCGAAGGTCGAATTCACACCGGAGTCCGGCGGCGCGCCACGCGCGTTGACCGGTCCCGAGCCGTCCCGGCCTGGCGCGTTCCGGATCGAGGAGGCGCCGCCGGCGCCCGGCCGATATCGCTGGGCGCTCGTCCTCGAAGGAGCGGCCCTCTCCGATCGGCAC
>DASTDQ010000004.1:0-5916 GCA_035710305.1 Vicinamibacterales bacterium
GGCCAGTCTCGCTACCGTCGCGCCAAGGTGGGTCTCAGTTGCGTCCCAGAATTCGACCACGAGCGGGTGACGGTCCAGCGCTTGCTGCACGAGCCCGCGCTGGACGCCCTTGCCGCGGCCGTGTATCAGGCGCACTTCTCTAAGCCCCACTTCGTGCGCCGCGGTGACGTACTCCTCGACGACGGACTGGACGTCGCGCGGCGCGAAGGCGTGAAGGTCGAGCGTGTCCTCGATCGGGATTCGCATCTCTAGCCGGCAGCTGGTAGCACATTCTCCTACCGCTGGCGCGAATCGGGCGCGCAGTTTTCTCAACATTCAAACGGCCTCTTCACGTTTTCCCGCCATTCGGCCGCGGGACCGGCCCCTGCACCACACCGGTCGATGGCGGCGCCCGTTCCTGTTCCCGGCGACCTCGTCCGCATCCGTGACGAGCGCTGGACCGTCACCCGCCACGCGCCGGGCCTCGACGCCGGGGTGCTGGAGGTGCGCGGCCGGGATCGGACCAACTTCGGTGCGCGCGCCTCGTTCCTGCTCCCGTTCGACATCGTCGAGCCGCTTCCCTCCTCGCACGCGCCGCGCGCGGCTCGACCAAGGTCGTGGCGGCGGCTCACGCGCTCGATGCTCGCGCGCGCCACGCCGTCCTGGGGCTCGCTGCGCACGCCGCTCCACGCGCGCGTTGCGCTCCTCGCCTTTCAGCTCGAGCCGGCGCTCGCCGTCACGCACGGGCTCGCGTCGCGAGTCCTGATTGCCGACGAGGTCGGCCTCGGCAAGACCGTGCAGGCGGGCCTCGTCATCGGGGAAATTCTCGACCGCTCCTCCCGCGCCCGCGTGCTGATCGTCGCGCCCGCGTCCTTGAGAGAACAGTGGCGCACCGAGCTGGAGGATCGCTTCGGCCTCGGCGCATGGGTCGCCGATTCGGCCTCGCTTGCCCGGGCGGGCGCCACATGGACGGACGTGAATCCATGGCGCCTGCATCCGATCACGATCACCTCGATCGACTACGTGAAGCGCCCCGAAGCGCTGCGGGCCCTCGACGCAATCGTCTGGGACGCCGTCGTCTTCGACGAAGCGCACGCGCTCGCGGGGCGATCGGATCGGGCCGCCGCCGCGGCGGCACTCGCCCGCCGCGCGCGGACGGTCGTCATGCTGACGGCGACGCCGCACACCGGCGACGACGACGCCTTCGATCGCCTCTGCCGAATCGGCGACCTCGACGGAGGGTTCCCGCTGCTGCTGTTCCGCCGGACGCGGCAGGACGTCGGCCTTGCCGTCTCGCGAAAGTCTTCAACCCTGCGAGTACGCCCGTCGCTCGCCGAGTCGGCGATGCACGGCGCGCTGATGACGTACGCCCGCAGGGTGTGGGCGCACGAGTGCTCGCCGTCCGGCTCCGCCCGCCTCGCGATGTCGGTTCTCGTCCGCCGTGCATCGAGCAGCGCGGCGTCGCTCGCCAGGTCGGTCGAGCGAAGGCTGGCGCTACTCGCGGGAACCGAACCCGGTCCGCAGCAGCTGGGGCTCCCGCTTGGCGACATGTCCGCCGACGAGGAGCCGGGAGCGGAACTGGCCGCGCCCGGCCTTGCGGATCGGGAGGATGAGCGGCGGCGTCTCGAACACGTCCTGAGAGCGGCGCGGCGGGCCGAACCGTCGGAATCCAAGCTTCGGCTGCTGTCGCGCTTCCTGCGCCGGACGCGCGACCCGGCCATCGTTTTCACCGAGTATCGCGACACGCTCGAGCGGCTTGCCGTCACGCTGCGCGAACACGATCCGGTGACGCTGCACGGAGGGCTCACCGCGGCCGAGCGGCGCGACAGCCTGCAACGCTTTACTGCCGGCACCGCACGGCTGCTCATCGCAACCGATGCCGCCAGCGAAGGCCTCAACCTCCAGGCGCGATGCCGCCTCGTCATCAACCTCGAGCTCCCGTGGACGCCTCTTCGGCTCGAGCAGCGCATCGGCCGCGTCGATCGCATCGGTCAGCCTCGCCGGGTTCATGCGGTGCATCTCGTCGCGGCGAACACACCCGAAGAGTCCACGGTCGCGAGGCTGCTGCTCCGAACCCGGCGCGCGGCCGCCGTCCTCGACGGTCTCCGCCCGCGAGCGACCGAACAGGACATCGCCGGCACCGTCATCGGGCGCGAAAGGTTCGATGATGCAGCTCCGGAACTCCGAGTGCCGCAGGTTCTCGCACCGGGCGTTTCCTCCCTGGCGTCGTCAGAAGCCGCCCGCCTCGAGAAGCTGCGCTCCGTGGCCGGGCACCAGTCTTCCGCGCCCGCCGATGATCGGCCTCCCGTGGTCGTCCGCCGCGGCATGGGTCGTCGCGGAATCCTGTTGGGCTTCCGGCTCGTGTTCGTGGACACGGATCGGCGGCCGGTGTGGGAGACGTTCCTGGGGGTCGAGGCATGCGGTCCCGCGCCGTGGCTCGACTCCCGTTACGCACGGTGGATCGAGTTGTCGGCGCCACGTCTCGAGCAGACGATCGCGATCGAGGGGAGACGAGCAGTTGCGGCGCTCGAAGCGTCGTTGCGGACGCCGCTGGCGCTCGCCTCCCGCCGTGAACGGGCCATCGCCAGCTCGATAGCGGCCGACCGTGCGAGGCTGGCGGCCGATCTCCTGCAGCCGGGTCTGTTCGATCGCCGGGCCGAACGCCTGCGGGCGGCGCAGGCCGCAGTGCTCGACGAGGCGCTGGCTCACTGCCGCGCGCACCTGGAGACGATTTCGGGCACCGGGCATCCGGTCATCGAGCGCCTGCATCTCGCCTTCGCGGTGATTCGCAGATGATTCCCGGCGTCCGCGGGCGGCTGCTCGCCGCTTCATTCATCCGCGACGTGCTCCCGACGATGGCGGGCGTGGGTGAGCTGCCACGGGACGTCACGCGGGATCTTGCGCGGTGGTGCGCCCGGATCGAATCCACGCTCGGGACTGCCTCCAGCGTCCGCGCGATCGCGGACGTGGCGATCGTCCCGCTGCTCGATCTGCTCGGCCTGACGGTCGCACGGCGCGCCGATGCCGGCGACGCCTGCTGGATCCGCCTGGCCGCCGGGTCACGATCGGCGTCCATCGCGATCGTCACGCCGTGGGGCGCACGGCTGGAAGGCGTGTGGCGATCGGCAGTCGTGGAAGCGATCGGCGCGGACGCTCGATGGTGTTTCTGCTCCAACGGCCTCGTTCTGCGGCTGGTGGACGCCAGGCGCACCTGGTCGCGCGACTACCTGGAATTCGATCTCCAGACGCTCGGCCGTGACGTCGAGGCACAGGCCGTCCTCTGGGCCGTGGCACGAGGCGAGGCGATGGCGAGCGAGCCACCGCTTCTCGATCGCGCCGTCGATCTGTCGATCCGTCACGGCGTCGAAGTCTGCCGCGCGCTTGGCGTGGGCGTGCTCGAGGCGCTCGAGGTACTCCTCGGCGCAATGGCGCGCGGCGGATCGCGGTCCGCGTCGGTGCTATGGGAGCAGTCGCTCACGGTGCTCTACCGTGTCCTGTTCCTGCTCTTTGCCGAAGCGCGCGGGCTCGTGCCGCTGTGGCATCCGGTCTATCGCGAGCGATACAGCGTCGAAACCATCGCCGCGACGCTGCTCGACGGGCGGCCGTGCCGGGGGCTCTGGCGGGCCATGCAGGCGATCTCGCGCCTGGCCCATTCGGGATGCACGGCCGGGGAGCTCCGCGTCACCGCATTCAACGGACGGCTGTTCGCCCCGGCACAGGCGGCCGCCTTCGACGGCCGTCGCGTGAGCGACGAGGCGCTGAGCCGCGCCCTGATGTCGGTGAGCAGCACTCCGGTGGACCGCCGCGGCGGCCGGGCGCGAATCGCCTATCGAGATCTGGACGTCGAACAGCTCGGAGCGGTGTACGAGCGCGTGCTCGAGTACGAGCCGTCTACCTGTAGACCGACAAGGCATTCGACAGCTTCGTCCGGACCGGTGTCGCTGACCCGCACCCGCGACGCGCGAAAGTCGAGCGGCACGTTCTACACGCCACGTGCGGTGACAGCGTTCCTGGTACGGCGTACGCTCGAACCGCTGGTCAACGGCCGGGATGCGGACGGCATCCTGACGCTGCGCGTACTGGACCCGGCCATGGGCAGCGGCGCGTTTCTCGTCGCCGCGTGCCGGTATCTGGCGTCGGCCGCGGAGCAAGCGCTCGTCCGCGAGGGACGCTGGCACGCCCACGACGTCACGCCGGCCGATCGCGCGTCGCTGCGCCGGGAAATCGCCTCACGCTGCCTGTTCGGCGTCGATCTCAATCCGATGGCGGTGCAGCTTGCCCGCCTGTCGCTCTGGCTCGCCACACTCGCCGCCGACAAGCCGCTGTCGTTTCTCGACCATCACCTGCTCGCCGGTCACAGCCTCGTCGGGGCGACGCCGGACGTCATTCATCGACAACCGGGCGGCGGGCGCTCGACCTCCGGACGGCATCGGCGGCCTCTGCCGCTCTTCGACGACACGGGCCTCCCGTCGGCGCTGGAACACGCCGCGCGCGTCCTGACGAAGGTTTCCGCCGAGCCCGATGATTCGGCGGCGATCGTCCGGGCAAAGGAACGGACGGTGTTCGAGCTGCACGCGCGGGAATCGTCTCTCGGAAAATGGACCGAGGTCCTCGACGCCTGGTGCGCCAGCTGGTTCTGGAGCCACGGCACGCCTCCGGACCGCGGCACGTTTCTCGATCTCATGAATCGCGCGCTCGGCCGGCCGTGCGCGCTCCCGCACCACGTGGCGGGACGGCTGCTCGACCAGTCCCGCGACGTCGCCTCGCGGCTCCGGTTCGTGCACTGGCCGCTCGCGTTTCCCGACGTCTTCCTCGACCTGGACGCCTCGAACAGGCCGGCGGGGTTCGATGCGGTGATTGGGAATCCGCCGTGGGACATGATCCGGGGCGACAGCGGTGAGGGTGACGCGAGGGCGGACCGACGCGCCGAGGCGCGCGCGCTCACCGGCTTCGTTCGCGGGTCCGGGATCTACCAGGTCGCGAGCCGCGCACATCTCAACCTCTATCAGCTGTTTCTCGAGCGCTCGCTCCAGCTCGTCGCCCCCGGCGGTCGAATCGGGTTCGTGCTTCCCTCGGGCCTCGTGAGCGACACGGGCGCCGCGCCGCTGCGGCGGCATCTCTTCGATCGCGCGGAGGTGGACGAGATCACCGGCTTCGACAATCAGGGCGGGATATTCCCTGTTCATCGCAGCGTGCGGTTCGTGCTGCTCACATGCTCGACGGGCCGGCCGACGGACGCGGTGCGATGCCGGTTCGGGCTCACGCGCCCGGATCAACTCGACGCGCCCGGCCGTCCGCTTGTCCTGTCGCGGCGCTTTCTTGCGAGGCTGTCGGGCGAGGACGACCTCGGCATCCCGGAGCTCGCGAGCGAGCGCGACCTCGCGATTGTCGAGGGCATCAGCGCCGTAACGCCAAGGCTCGGGTCGAACGACGGCTGGCACGCCGAGTTCGGCCGCGAGCTGAACGCCAGCGACGACCGCGGCCTGTTCGTGCCGATCTCGCGCGGTGCTCCGAGGCGGCCCGTCATCGAGGGCAAGCAGATCGAGCCGTTTCGCGCCCTCGTCGGCGACTGCCGCTTCGAGCTTCGGCCGGGCGCCCAGACAGGCCGGCGGGTGGGCCGGCGCGCCCGCCTTGCCTATCGCGACATCGCCAGCGCGACGAACCGCCTGACGCTGATCGCCGCCATCGTCCCGGCTCACGCCGTCACCACTCACACGCTCTTCTGTTTGAGGACGCCTCTTCCGGAGGCCGAGCAGCACGTGTTGTGCGCGCTGCTCAACAGCTACGTCGCCAACTACCTCGTTCGCTTTCGCGTGAACACGCACGTCACCGTCTCGCTCGTCTCGCGCCTGCCGGTGCCGATCGTGCGGCGAGGGGACGCCTTCTTCGAACGTGTGAGCGCCCTTGCCGGCGCGCTCGTCGACGGTGCGGGGCCCG
>DASTDQ010000005.1:0-9294 GCA_035710305.1 Vicinamibacterales bacterium
TGCAGGAGAAGTCGGTCGAGTTCAGGAAGTCGGGGGAGATCTACGTCAAGCAATGAACGACGACTGTCGTTCACGCTTCTCGGTTCTCTCTTCTCGGTTCGTGTTCACGTTCAGGTTCGCTGCGTCCGGCTGAAGCCGGACGCTACGTACGCGCAGGATGGAATCAGCCGGCTACATCCCCTCGATGTCGCCCAGATCCTTCGCTCGACCGGTCGCGCGCTTGTTGCGAATGAAGGCCTCCCGTCCGATGAAGTCGACGTCGACCTCGCCGAAGGGGCGGCGCAGGCGGCCCGGCCACGCGTCCGCAAAGCTCAGACCGGTCAACTCGGTCAGGAGGTCGATGCGTCCGGGCGCCACGCCGATCTGATAGGTCACGCCAGGGCGGCTGAAATCGTGCACCGAGACGTCGGCCAGCGGCGCGCCGAACGACGTCAACGCACGCATCACCCGCGCTGCGTTGTCCGGCGTCGCGTCGATCCAGACATCGAGGTCGCCGGTGGCGCGCGGCCGGCCGTGCAGCGCGAGCGCATACGCCCCGACGATGAGGAAGCGGACGTCAGCGGCGATGAACGCGCGCAACAGATCGACAAAGTCCGGGTTCATCGCCTCGCTCGCCTCGAAGGCGCCAGATCTCCTGGCTGAGCCGCCACACCTGGAGCACGCGCTCCCGCTCGGGGATCTGCATCCAGAATTCCAGGTCGTGCCGGTCGGCGTCGGCAGCCGACTCGAAGCGCCGCATGACGATCCGCGCTGAGCGGTCGCTGGACTCAGGCATTCAGAGCATTATGCGCCGATGCGGCGTTATACTCGAAGGATTCCCCTTCTCGAAGGAGCCGTCCCGTGTCCATCCGACCCGTCAAGCGCGTATCCCTCTCCAAACCGACGCTCGAAGGCGCCGGCGTGAAGCTGCGCCGCGCGTTCGGATTCGGCGACACCACCGAGTACGACCCGTTCCTGCTGTTCGACGACTTCCGCAACGACAACCCGCACGAGTACCTCGCGGGGTTCCCCTGGCATCCGCATCGCGGCATCGAGACGATCACCTACGTGCTCGCGGGCACCGTGGATCATGGTGACAGTCTCGGCAACAGCGGCAGCCTCGGCTCGGGCGACATCCAGTGGATGACGGCGGGCAGCGGCATCCTCCACCAGGAGATGCCGAAAGGCGACGCGCAGGGCCGCATGCACGGCTTTCAGCTCTGGGCCAACCTCCCCGCGTCGCTGAAGATGACCAAGCCCCGCTACCAGGACGTGCAGGGCAAGGACGTGCCCGAAGTCGTTGACGACGACGGGACGCGCGTGCGAATCGTGTGCGGGACGTTCTGGGGCAGGTCGGGGCCCGTCGACGGCGTGGCCGCCGATCCGCGCTATATCGACGTGTCGGTGCCGGCCGGCGTCCGCAGGAGCCTGCCCGTCGAGGCGTCGCGCCACGCCTTCGCGTATGTCTTCGCGGGCTCCGGAAGCTTTCGCGACGCATCGGCGCCCAGGCCCGTCCGCACGGACATCATCGGCGGCGACGGCGAGGCCGTTCCCGACAGCATCGGCAACCGCTCGCTCGTGCTCTTCGACAGCGGCGACGAGATCACGGTGCAGGCGGGCGACGAGGGCATCAGGTTCCTGCTCGTGTCGGGACAGCCGATCGAAGAGCCGGTCGCCTGGTACGGCCCGATTGTGATGAACACGCGCCAGGAGCTGCAGCAGGCGTTCGACGAGCTCAATCGCGGCACGTTCATCAGGGAAGGGGCAGCGAGGTAGCCAGTCTCCGGAGGTTCTCGAGCTCCCGGCGCACGCGCCCTCGATACCACAGCGCGACGGCGCCCAGGATCGGCGTGACGATCCCCACGACGATGAGCACCACGGGTCTGGTCAGAAACGTCCAGACGTCGGTTTCCTGCCGGTACCAGTAGAGCCACGCCAGATCGAAGGCAAGAATCACGACATAGAGCACGGCCTGGACGACGATCGCCTCCAGACTTCGCTCGCAGCGGAGGATGGACACGTTCAGAAACGCCGCCGTCGTGCTGGTGGCCGGTTGCCACAGGCCCCTCCGCAACAGAATCGAAGCCGTCCAGGCGATTGTGATGAAGCCCCAGACGGCGACGGCGAGCACGAGCACTTCGGCGCGCTCCGACACGATGGCCCAGAGGAGGCTGCCGCCCCCCATGAGGATCGTGACGGCGATTTCCGACATGAGGCCGAGCCGCATGGCGCGGTTGCCCGCCTCGACCTTCTGCCTCAGGTCGATGGAGGCGGGCTGCGACTGCCACTGGCGTTGCCATCCCTCGAGCTCGAGATCCGATTCCTGCATCGTCGTCCTCTACTCGCCTCCGCCCGTGTGGGCTACGGCGTAGCAAGCAGCAGTTGCCGCAGTCTCTGACGCGCACGAGTGAGGCGCGCGCCCACGTTTGTTTCCGAAATGCCGAGCACGTCTCCGATCTCGGCGTAGCTGAGCCCTTCGAGCGCGAGCGTCACGACCTGCCGCAGGCTCACCGGTAGCCGCTGAATCGCGTCGAGCAGGCGCCGTCCCTGCTGCCCGGTCGCCAGCGCCTCCTCGGGATTGGGACGGCCGTCCTCGACATCGAAGTCATCATCGGTCTCCCGCAGCGGCAGGTGCCGGCGGGAGATGAACGCGATCGCCCGGTTGTGCGCGATCCGGAACAGGAACGTCCGCTCCGAGCACTCGCCGCGGAAGCGTGGCAGCGCCTGCCAGATGGCGACCGCGATCTCCTGCAGCAGGTCGTCGCGGTCGCCGGCCTCTCGCACATAGCTCCCCGCCAGGCGCGCGAGCGACGCGCCGTGCAGAGCCAGGAGGGAGTCGAGCCGGTGTTCGAGTTCGACCGCGGACAGCTCGCTCCAGATCGTGGTGGCGTCAGCGCTCACGTCAAGCTGCGAGAATCTCGTCCCGATCGAACGCGCGCGCCGCGGCATGCAGCGCGAGCGCGGCGAAAGCGATCGTCACGAGGCCCAGCGTAGAGGACTGAACCACCGACACGACGTCGCCACGCAAGCCCGCCCCGATCAGCGCCTGCTGGCCGACAACCGGCAGCGCGTACCACCAGCGGCCCACCCAGCCCGGAAAGAAGATGAGCGCCATGCCGACGATCATCGGAACGAACGTCACGATCGTAAGCCTGACGTGCGCCTCTTTCGTCGTCCGGCACGTCGCGGCCGCGAGCAGATCGAGTGCCGCGCCGAGCAGCGCCAGAGGCACCAGCCCGCAGACGGTCCACAGCAGGAACACCCGGGAGAATCCGTCCGGCGGCACGACGCCGGCCCACTCGAACGCGAGAGTGAACCCGGCAAGGTTGAGGGCGAGTCCCGCCAGCGCGAAGGCCGATGCGGCCAGCCACTTGCCGATCACGAGATCCAGCCGCGACACCGGATTGAGCAGAAGCGGCACGAGTGAGCCGCGCTCGCGTTCCCCGGCCGTCGAGTCCATGGCGAGATACATGCCGCCCGTGAACGACGACACGAGCGTGAAGACGGACATCATGCCGAGCAGCACGGCGGGACCGCCTTTGCTTGCGGCGGCCGACTGCGACACCAGCAGGATCACGGCCGGGCCCATCAGCGAGAACATCGCCGCCGATGCGAGCGATCGGCGGTCGCGAAGATGATCCCGGATCTCCTTTGCCGCGATCGTCAGCCTGGCAGACATGCGAGCTCCTCCCGTCCGGTGAGCCGGATGAACGCGTCTTCCAGCGTGGCGCAGCCGGCCTGCGCGCACAAGGCCGGCGGCGTGCCGCGGGCCACGAGACGTCCCTTCGAGATGATCACGACGCTGTCGCAGAGCGACCGGATGTCGTCGAGGATGTGGCTCGAGAACACGATGCACACTCCGCGCTCGCGCATGTCGCGCAGGGCGGCCTTGAAGCCGCGCGCGGTCGGGATGTCGAGGCCGTTGGTGGGCTCGTCGAGCAGCAGGTTCCGCGGCGAATGCACGATCGCGCGGGCGAGCGCGACCTTCATCCGCTCCCCCTGCGAGAAGCCTTCGGTCCGGCGGCTCGCGACCGGCTCGAGGCCGACGAGCGCCAGTGCGCGATCTACAGCGCGCGTCAGCTCGCGCCCCTCGAGTCCACGCAGCGCGCCGAAATACGCGACATTCTCGCGCGCGGTCAAGCGGGGATACAGACCCTTCTGGTCGAGCAGCGCGCCGACCGATCGCCGGCGATGCACCGTCGCGCCGGCAGGCTCGCCGTCTATGCGGATGTCTCCTCGATGGGGTTGGAACAACCCGGTGAGGATGTTCATCGTCGTCGTCTTGCCCGCGCCGTTTTCGCCGAGCAGCCCCGTGATCTGGCCGTCGGGCGCGGCAAACGACACACCCGCCAGCGCGATGACCGGGCCGAAACGCATGTGCAGGTCGTGAACTTCCAGCATGGCTCCTGCCGCCTCCTGGACAGGTAGTCTCGGTCGCGGAAGTTTCCTTACAGGACCGCGCAGAACTGTCCAGGAAACGCGCCTGAAGGACCGGGCTGCAAGGTTTTGCCACCTCCTCCGTTCTACAACCAGGAGGAGCTATGAATCACCACCTTGCTTGTCTGGCTGCCGCCGGCCTCGCGCTTGCTGTCGATTCCGGCGCCGACGTGTCGGCGTCGGTCTACCAACCGGCCCCGATTGTCGAGATTCTCGTTGCCGGTCACCCTCAACGACAGTATCCACATCAGGGGCGCTGGTACGTCGAGGCCCTCAAGGGCCGCGAGTACGCAATTCGCCTGCGAAATCCCTACGGCGTCCGTGTCGCCGTCGCCCTCTCGGTCGATGGCCTGAACACGATTGACGCGCGTCAGACGACTGCCAGCGGGGCGCGCAAGTGGGTGCTCGAGCCGCACGAGACAGTGACCATCAGCGGCTGGCAGACCAGCCAGACGGAGGCGCGCCGCTTCGAGTTCACCACCGAAGAGCGCTCCTACGGTCAGGCGCTCGGCAAGACGGCGAACCTCGGTGTGATCTCCGCGGTGTTCTTCAGGGAACGCGTCCCCGTCCTCCTCAGTCGAGATTCAGCGAGACAGCAAGCTGCCCCGGCTCCGCCGGCGTCCGGCCAGGAGAGGTCCGCATCTGCTGTACCACCGACGGCCGATCTCGCGAAGCGAGCGGACGAGGAGTACGCGGCCACCGGCATGGGCCGCCGCACGAATCACGCAGTGACACAGGTGTGGCTGGACCTGGAAGATGTCCCCGCGCAGAGTGTGAACATCCGCTACGAGTTCCATCCGCAGCTCGTGAAGCTCGGGATCCTTCCGCCTGTGTCCACACGCGGCCCACTCGACCGACGTGAGCGCGCGCGCGGATTCGAGCCGGGCTTCGCTCCCGTGCCGCCGTCGTTTCGATGAGCGGGCGGCGGCCGGTGAATGACTATCTGGTGTCGGCGGCGATCCAGGGGTGGAGAAGTACGCTACTTCTCTGCCCCGGGCGGCGGCGGGACGATCATGATGACCGTCGGGAAGCGTTCGGGTTGCGCGTTCAGCTTGGGGTTGGGGTAGCCCTTGGATCCCCACGTCCAGTCTTTCACGGTGACGCCCGGCGGGAACGCCATCGTCTCTTCACGGAAGCGGCCGACCTCGAACATGTGCGTGGGCGGCTCCTTGAACACCTGCGTCCCGCGTTCGTCGAGCTGCGTCCGGTAGTAGCTCACGATCTCCGCATACTGGGCCGTCGTGCCGAACAGGTAATACCGCTGGCCCCTGCCCGCATCGTAGGAGGCGATGAACTGCGCCGTGGGATACAGCGGGAAGACCAGCGTGGCGGCCGATGGCACGCCGGAGGCGGGCGGCGTCGCCGCTGGCGCAGGCTGTTTCGTGGCCGGTGTCTGCGGCGGTGGTGTCTGAGGCGCCGGCTGTTTGGGCGGCGGCCCCTGGCCGGGCCGCGGAAACGGCTGCGGCGTCTGCCCGATCGCGGGCCACGCAAGCGCCACGCTCAACAGGGTCGCAGACAGAACGTGTCGCACGGTACATCCCATTATAAATACCGGCCGGGATCCGTCAGCCCCAGCCAATCCAGCCGAATGTTCCACGGTGCGTCCCCGAGTGGGCAACCTTGCACAGTTCGCGGCACTTCGTGCGGGATGTGGCCCGATTCCGGGCCAGTCCGGTTGGATCGCATCTTGCGAAAGATACAGGCGGCTGAGGTTCACGCCGAAAGCCAGGAGGGGTCCCCAAATGGACGACTTCGACATCTCACCGGACCGCATCGGTGAATCAGCGCAGAGGGTACTCGACCGCGCTGTCGAAGAGTCTCGGCGCCGCGGTCACGCTGAGGTCACCAACGAAGACGTCTTCCTCGCGTTTGCGCGGGTGGAGTGGGACACCTACTCGCAGGTGATGCGGGAGCTGCAGCTGAACCCGCACGAGATCGTCCGTGCGCTCTCTGAGTACCTCGATTCGCTGCCGAAGGACCCGGAGGGGACGACGCGCGTCGCGGCTCCGACAAAGCTCGTGTTGAAGTTTGCGCTGCACCGCGCCAGCCGCGCCGGCCGTCAGGCTGTCGAGTCAGATGACTTGCTGTCGGCAGTCGTCGAAGAGAGCCAGGGCGTAGCCGTATCGATCATTCGCCGGCACGGCGTCGAGCCCGACGTGCTCGCGTCGCGGATCGCGACCAAGATGCGCGACAACGAGGTGCGCGAGGAGCACCTCCGCAAACGCTTCGAGCTGCCGCCGTTCCTCAAGAACTTCGCGACCAATCTGAACCTGCTCGCGCGGCAGGACCGGATCGCGCCGGTCTACAGCCGCGAGGCCGAAATCCAGCAGGTGCTCGAGATCCTCTGTCACCGCGAGCGCTCCAACTCCGTGATGCTGATTGGCGAGCCCGGAGTAGGCAAGACGGCCGTCGTCGAGGGGCTCGCCCGGCGCATCGAGTTCGAGCCGGAAACGCTGCCCATCCGTCTTCGGGAGTGCCAGGTCATCAACCTGCAGATGAACTCGATGGTTGCCGGCACGATGCTGCGAGGCATGTTCGAGGACCGCATCCAGAACGTGATCCGCGAAATCAAGGAGCGGCCCAACCTCATACTGTTCGTTGACGAAGCGCACACGATGGTGGGGGCCGGCTCGGCGCTGGGCGCCCCGGCCGACGCCGCCAACGTCTTCAAGTCGGTGCTCGCGCGCGGCGAAGTGCGGATCATCGGCGCCACCACGCTGAGCGAGTACAAGGAGTACATCCAGGAAGACGAGGCGCTCGCGCGGCGGTTCCGAACGGTGGTGGTGGCGGAACCAACCGTCGAGCAGACTCGCCGGATTCTCTACAGCGTGCGGCCGAGGCTCGAGCGCAACTACTCGGTTCGGCTCCTGGACGATGCGATCGAGACCGCGCTGGAGTTGTCGTCGCGCTACCAGCGCCACCTGCACCTGCCCGACAAGGCGATCGGGTGGCTCGATACCGCAGCGGTGCGCGCCGAGATGGACAACCGCTGGGACGTGACGGCGGCCGACGTCGTCGAGGTGATCTCGAACGCGGCGCAGATCCCGAAAGACATGGTGTTTCGAGACGTCGGAGAGCGGTTCAAGGACATCGAGTCGCGGCTGGCCGGCCGCGTCATCGGCCAGAAGAAGGCGGTCGAGGCGCTCGCGCGCAGGCTCGTGCTCAACAAGGGACCGCTCAAGGACGGCTTCGATCGGCCCGACGGCGTGCTGCTGTTTCTCGGCCCGACCGGAGTTGGAAAGACCGAGCTGGCGAAGGCGCTCGCCGAGTTCCTCTTCGGCGACGAGAAGCGAATGATCCGGATCGACATGTCCGAGTACCAGGACAGCGGCGTGTCGGTGGACAAGCTGATTGGTATGCCCCGCGGCATCGTCGGCAGCCAGCGCGGCGGCATCCTCACCAATCAGCTCCGGGACAACCCGTGCACCGTGGTGCTGCTCGACGAGGTCGAGAAGGCGAGCCCGACGCTGCTGAACCTCTTCCTGCAGGCATTCGACGAAGGCTGGTTGACAGACGGCCGCGGCAAGCGCGTCTACCTCTCCGATGCCATCGTCATCATGACGTCGAACGCGGGCTCCGAGCACTTCCGCAAGCTGCAGAACCCGCTTGGATTCCGTTCAGGGCAGGAGGGGGACGGGCTCAACCAGGTGCAGGCCGACATCAACCGCGAGCTCGAGCGGCGGTTCCCGCCCGAGTTCCGGAACCGCATCGATCAGGTCGTCGTGTTCGAGCCGCTGACCAAGGACGAAGTTCGGCAGATCGCGGTGAAGTACCTGGACGAGGTGAGCGCGTCGCTGCGGCGGTGGAACAAGATGCTGCTCGTCGAACCCGAGGCGCTGGACAAGCTGGTGGCCGACGGCCACAGCCTGGCCTACGGCGCGCGCTTCCTCAAGCGCGTCATCGACGACCAGATCAAGATGCCGCTCAGCCAGCAGTGGAAGGACTCGAACACGTTCCGGGCCGTCGTGAGGGACGACCGGATCGTCGTGGAATCGGCGGGACCGCAGCTGGTGGCCTCTATCGCGGTGTAGAACCCGGCACCTCGTGGTCGCGTGCCAGGCCGTACTTCTTCTTCAGGGCCGAGACGAGTGACGTGACCTCCTTCCGGTAGCCCATGGGCGGGTACTTGGCGGTGTACAAGCGCTCGTAGCCGTCAACCAGTTCCGGGTGCTCGTCGGCGAGCCAGCGCATGAAGTGATCGCGCGTGCCGTCCTGCAAGTACATCACGTTGCAGCCGACGAACCGCGCGCCGTGGTCCGCGATCGCCTTCATCGTCCGCTCGAGCAGCGCGGGTCTCGACGAGATGCCAGGCACGATCGGATTCATCAGCACTCCGGCGCGGATGCCGGCGTCAACGAGCTCGCGAACGGCCTTCAGCCGCTGAAGGGGATGGGCGGTGCCCGGCTCGAGCGAGCGCCAGACGTCCTCGTCCACACAGGGCACGCTCAGGTACACGCTGCACCCGGCGCGCCGCGACATGTCGGCGAGGACGTCCTTGTCGCGGACGATCATCGGCCCTTTCGTCACCAGGCCAACCGGTGTGTCGAATTCGCAAAAGGCTTCGAGCGCGCCGCGCGTCAGCTTGTACAGACCTTCAATCGGCTGGTAGCAGTCAGTGGCGCTGCCGACGGCGACGAGCTCCCTCGTCCATCGCGGGCGTCGAAGCTCCCGCCTCAGGACGTCCACGATGTTGGTCTTCACCAGGATCACGGATGCAAACTCGTCGTCCGAGCCGAGCTCGAATTGCGCGTGATACCGGCGCGCGTAGCAGTAGTGACACCCGTGAGTGCAGCCCCTGTACGGATTGAGCGTCCAGTTGAACGGCATCCCCTTGACCGGGTTGAGCGCGGAACGGCAGCTGACTTCCTGATACCTGGC
>DASTDQ010000006.1:0-17005 GCA_035710305.1 Vicinamibacterales bacterium
GAATCTTCCCCGACGCCGACACGATGGCTTCGAGATCGCGGGTGCGGAGTGCTTCGGCCGAGACTCTCAGGCCGGTGTCGCGCTTGTACCAGACGTTGGCCGCGACGACGGCCGCCAACACGAGCACCACGACCAGACCGATGACGACTTTTTTCCCAGACATTACTCTCCCCTAGGAACCGGACGACACGAACGCGATCAGCAGGGCGAACAGCGCATAGAGCCCGAGGAACGTCGTGGCGATTGGTCCGGTGCGCCGCTTGTACAGCACGCCGAGGCCGATGGCGAGCGACACCAGCCACCACACGAGGATCAGGTCAATCGCACTCAGCATCACCGCCACGAACGACGTCTCCTCCAGCATGGGCACGAAGACGCCGAGGTTCGCCCCCGGGAGGCGGACACCGTTCGGCTCCACGCCGCCCGCGATCATGGCGGCGGCAAGCAGCGGCGACAGCATCGAAACGACGCCCGCGTGGTTCATGACGGCGAAGACCTGCTTGAAGGTCGCGTTTCCACCCATCAACGTCGTGAAGATCCACATCATGATCCCCGCGATCGCCGCGCCAATCAGCGGACCGAGGACGACGACGCTCGCGGCGTACATCACGGGGAGATAGCCGCCAATTGTCTCGAACCCAGCGATCTGTTCGTCGGAAACAGTGTCCCCGGACGCCCTGATCCACTGGTCGATGAAGGCGTCCTGGATCGCCGGCGACGAGAAGAGGGCGTAGTACGCCAGAGCCGTGACGGCAATCGTGAGCACCATGATCCCCAGCCATCGGGGCCGGCTCGCGACGGCGGCGTAGGTCTCACGGGGAGACATCAACACGCCGATCACCCGCGCAAAGAGCCCGGGTGAGGGTGAGGCCTTGCCTTGCGACTGGTCAGAGGCCGACACGATGTCGGTCACAGGGCCCTCCTCGACTGACTGGGAATTGGCGGCCAGACACTGCGGCCGTCAACGGTGGGGGTCACAAAACCCTGATACGTAAGTTCTTGGCTTCAGTTCCAATCCTTGTCATGATCGCCCGCCCGGCAGGTGTGTGTAAACATGCCACACCTTGTACACTGGGCGTTTGCCCGAGGAAATTCCGTGAGGCCCCTCGCCGATCGCCGCCGCATCCTGCCCGCCCTTGCGCTGTTGTTCATCTGTGCCGACCCGTCTCCGGCCATGGCCCAGGTCGTTGAAGCCGTTGGAGGAAGGGCACTTGGAATGGCCGGAGCGTTCGTGGCCCTCGCCGACGACAGCACCGCGACCTGGTGGAATCCAGCCGGTCTGACCGACGGCCCCATCCTCGATCTCGGGCTCGGGTGGGCGTCGGCCGATATCAACAGAGAGTTCCCCGCCCGGGAGGGGCAGGGGAGCTGGTTTTCCATCGGCGTCCAACCTTTCGGAATCAGCTATTACCGCTTGCGAATCACCAACATACCTACAGCGCCGGATGGCGCGGGCCGAGAAGATGGAGGGGCCATAGTGCCCGTGCGCTCGCTCTCTGCCAGCCAGTTCGGGGGGACTGTCGCCCACACGTTGATGGGCGGCCTTCAGGTCGGGACGACCTTGAAGTACGTGCGTGTCAGTGGGTTGGCCAGTGAGATGGTCGCCCCGGTGTCCGCCGGGCCGCCCGAGGTGCTCGAGCAAGCCGCGTCCCTGGACGCGGGGGCCGCGGAAGGCGCGTTCGACCTCGATATAGGTGTGCTGATGTTTCAGGGCCCGGTCCGAATCGGTGGCGTCGTGAGAAATGTCCTTGAACCCGTGCTGAGCGGCGTGACGATGTCTCGAATGGTCCGTGTCGGTGCTGCCTACGAGGGCGTGAAGGTCGTCAAGGTCCCTCTCACGCTTTCGGCCGACGTCGATCTGGTGGACTACGGCACGACGTCGGGTGACCGGCAGGTCGTCGCGATTGGCGGGGAAGGGTGGACGAGCGGTCGCCGGCTTGGGATTCGGGCGGGAGCCCGATTCAACCTCGTCGGGGCCCAGGAGCGCGCGGTGACAACGGGTGTAAGCGTGGCGATCCGGAGGGGACTCTACGTGGACGGCCACCTGGCATATGGCGGTGCGAGCGACGAGGGCGGGTGGGGCGTTGCGGCACGGGCTTCGTTCTGACGAGTCGGTGAGATAGGTCCTTTTTCTTCATGGCGGTTCGAATCGGAGAGCTGCTTCTCAAAGAGAAGCGCATTACGCCGGAGCAACTCCAGGAAGCGCTGAACTATCAGCGCACGAACGGGGGAAAGCTCGGCTTCAATCTGATCAAGCTCGGCTACGTCAAGGACGACGAGATCACCGCTCTCCTCAGCAAGCAGTACGGCGTGCCGTCGATCGCGCTCGCGCAGTTCGACGTCGATGCCGCCGTGGTCAAGCTCGTGCCTGCCGAGACCGCGCTGAAGTACCAGATCATCCCCCTCTCGCGATCCGGCGCGACGCTGACCATCGCGATGACGGATCCGACCAACGTGTTCGCCATGGACGACATCAAGTTCATGACGGGCTACAACGTCGAGCCGGTCGTCGCGTCGGAGACCGCCGTCGTCGAGGCGATCCAGAAGTACTACAACAAGACTGCCAGTCCCGGCGGGGGCAACGGGAGCGGCGCACAGAACGCCAGCGCGCTCGAGGTGGCCAGCAAGGCCCTCGAGGACATGCCGGAGATGGGCGAGGCCGGCGACGTCGAACTGCTCGAGGAGTTCGAGGAGATCAGCGCCGAGGCGCTCGCCAAGCAGGGCGAGGAAGCACCGGTCATCAAGCTCGTGAACGTGATCCTGATGTCCGCGATCCAGAAGGGCGCGAGCGACATTCACATCGAGCCCTACGAAAAGGAACTGCGGGTCCGGTACCGCATCGACGGCATCCTCTACAACATCATGCAGCCGCCGATGAAGTTCAGGGACGCGATCACCTCGCGCATCAAGATCATGTCCAAGCTGGACATCGCCGAGAAACGGCTCCCGCAGGACGGCCGCATCAAGATCCGGTTCCAGGACAACGGCGAGATGCGCGACATCGACTTCCGCGTCTCGTGCCTGCCGACGCTGTTCGGCGAGAAGATCGTCCTTCGTCTGCTGGACAAGACGAAGCTCATGCTCGACATGACCAAGCTCGGATTCGAGTCCGAGTCGCTCAGCAAGTTCGAGGTCGCCATCTCCAAGCCGTGGGGCATGGTGCTCGTCACCGGCCCGACCGGATCGGGCAAGACGAACACGCTCTATTCGTCGATCGCGCGCATCAACACGCCCGAGACCAACATCATGACGGCCGAGGATCCGGTCGAGTTCAACCTGATGGGCGTCAACCAGGTCCAGGTGCGCGAGAACATCGGGCTGAATTTCGCCGCGGCGCTCCGCAGCTTCCTCCGCCAGGACCCGAACATCATCCTGGTGGGCGAGATCCGCGACTTCGAGACGGCGGAGATTGCGGTCAAAGCGGCATTGACGGGCCACCTGGTTCTCTCGACGCTCCACACCAACGACGCGCCGAGCACGATTAACCGTCTCATGAACATGGGCATCGAGCCCTTCCTGGTCGCCAGCTCGCTCAACCTGATTTGCGCCCAGCGCCTCGTGCGCAGAATCTGCAAGAACTGCACGGAACCGGACCCCGTGCCGGCGCCCGCGCTGATGCAGGCCGGCTTCTCTGCCGAAGATGCAAAGAAGGTGGTCCCGAACCGGGGGAAGGGCTGCGAGAAGTGCAACAACACCGGGTACAAGGGACGTGTCGGCCTCTACGAGGTCATGGAAATCACCGAAGAGATCCGTGAGCTCGTTCTGGTCGGCGCCTCGGCGCTCGAACTGCGACGCAAGGCCGTGGACGAGGGGATGCTGACGCTTCGAAGCAGCGGGCTCAGGAAGATCAAGGAAGGCGTCACGACCATCGAAGAGGTCGTCAGGGAAACGGTGAAATAGATGCAGACACTGCCCGAACTGCTGCAGATGGTGGTGCAGATGCAGGGGTCAGACCTTCACATCACGACCAGTACCCCGCCACAAGTGCGGGTCCACGGCCATCTCACGAGACTCGAAGGGGCGGCGCTGACGCCCTCGGACACCAAGCAGCTGACCTACAGTGTGCTCACCGACGCCCAGAAGAAGCGCTTCGAGGAAACGCTCGAACTGGATTTCTCCTTCGGCATCAGGGGGCTCGCCCGCTTCCGCGTCAACATGTTCAACCAGCGCGGCGCCGTCGGGGCCGTCTACCGTCTGATTCCGGAGCAGATCCGCAGCTTTCAGGAGTTGAACCTGCCCCCGGTGCTCGCCACGCTCGCCGAGCGTCCGCGTGGACTCGTGCTGGTCACCGGTCCGACGGGCTCCGGCAAGTCGACGACGCTCGCCGCGATGATCGACAAGATCAACAAGGAACGCCGGGACCACATCCTGACGATCGAGGATCCGATCGAATTCGTGCACCAGCACCAGGGCTGTCTCGTGAATCAGCGAGAGGTCCACAGCGATACCGAGAGCTTTTCGAACGCGCTGCGTGCCGCCCTCCGCGAAGATCCCGACATCGTGCTGATCGGTGAAATGCGGGACCTCGAGACGGTCGAGGCGGCGCTCCGCATCGCGGAGACCGGCCACCTGACGCTGGCCACGCTGCACACCAACTCCACGTCGCAGACGATCAACCGCATCATCGACATCTTCCCTGCGCACCAGCAGAGCCAGATCCGCACGCAGCTGTCGCTGGTGCTCGAGGGCATCGTCTGTCAGGCACTGCTGCCGAAGGTGGGAGGCGGACGCGTGGTGGCGCTCGAGATCATGGTGCCGACGGCCGGCATCAGGAACCTGGTTCGCGAGGACAAGGTGCACCAGATCTACTCGGCGATGCAGACGGGCCAGGAGAAGATGGGCATGCAGACGATGAACCAGTCGCTGGCAACGCTGTATCAGAAGCGGCTGATCACGCTCGAGACGGCGCTGATGGCGTCGTCGAACCGCGACGAGCTGCAGGACCTGATCAATCGAGGCGTCGGCGTCGTGGCAGGCGCCGGACTCGGGCGCACCGGCACGGCGGGGCGTCCTGCCAGGTGAGGCGTGAATGACACGGCGAAACCGGAACTGGGCGGAGTAAGTCGTCATGGCTACATTTGCCTATAGCGGACGGACCCGCGCGGGACAGACAGTGACGGGAGAGCGCGTCGCCGACTCGATGGACGGCGCCGTCGCCGCGCTGCGGCGGGAGCAGATTCTCGTCACGCAGATCAACCCGGTCAAGGAGAGGGAGAAGGCCCAGCCCAAGCCGAAGGGCCGGAAGGTCTCGCCGAAGAACCTGGCGGTCTTCACGCGGCAGTTCTCCGTGATGATCGACGCGGGACTCCCGCTCGTGCAGTGCCTCGAGATTCTCGGAACGCAGGAAGAGGACAAGAACTTCGCCGGCGTCATCCTGGCCACGCGCACCGACGTCGAAAGCGGTGCATCGCTGGCCGACGCCATGAAGAAGCACCCCAAGGCCTTCGATGCGCTGTTCACCAACATGATCGCCGCGGGCGAGGCCGGCGGCATCCTGGACACGATCCTCAAGCGCCTGGCGACCTACATCGAGAAGAACGTCAAGCTGAAGAGCCAGGTGAAGTCCGCGATGATCTACCCGATCGCGGTGATCGTGATTGCCGCGCTCGTCGTCGGCGCGATCCTCTGGAAGGTGATTCCGACCTTCGCGAACCTGTTCGCGGGGCTCGGCGCCCAGCTGCCGCTGCCCACGCGGATCGTCATCGCGGCGAGCAACGGCCTGGTCCGCTTCATGCCGTTCGTCCTGGTCGGCATCGGCGCGTCCATCTTCGCGTTCCGCGCCTACTACGGCACGCCCGGCGGGCGGAGAGTGGTTGACGCCGTCATCCTGAAGATGCCGGTGCTCGGGTTGCTGATGCGCAAGATTGCCGTCGCCCGATTCTGCCGGACGCTGTCCACGCTGCTGGCGTCGGGCGTCTCGATCCTCGAAGCCCTCGACATCACGGCTCGCACCGCCGGCAACGCCATCGTGGAAGAGGCCATCCTGAAGACGCGGAAGAGCATCGAGGGCGGCGAAACGATCGCAGCGCCGCTCAAGGAGACGCGTGTCTTCCCGCCCATGGTGGTGCAGATGATCAGCGTCGGCGAAGCGACGGGCGCGCTCGACACGATGCTGGGCAAGATCGCCGAGTTCTACGAGGAGGAAGTCGACGTGGCCGTCGCCGGCCTGCTGACGCTGCTCGAACCGATCATGATCTTCTTCCTGGGCATCGTGGTCGGCGGCATCGTCATCGCGATGTATCTGCCGATCTTCGACCTGATCAGCAAATTGACGGGATAATACTCGTCAACGCCCAGCTTCCAACTCCCAACTCCCAACTCCGCGGGATGCCTTGGGAGTTGGGTCTTGGGAGTTGGGAGTTGAGTGAGTATGAATCTGCGCTCCCGTCTCTCGACGATCATCGCCGCGCGGGTCGTGCTGGTCACCCTGCTGATGGGGACGGCCATTCTCATTCAGATCAACCGGCCGGGATCCTTTCCGGTCGATCCGTTCTTCGCGCTCATCGGGCTGACCTACGCGCTGAGCGTGTTCTATCTCGCCATGCTGAGGTTCGTCGAGCGCCATCTCTGGCTGATCGACCTGCAGTTCGGCGTCGACGCCCTGCTGGTGTCCGCTTTCATCCACGTGACGGGGGGCATCGCGAGCAATTTCTCGTCGCTCTACCTGCTGCCGATCATCGCTGCGAGCATGATCCGGTACCGGCGCGTGGCGATCCACGTCGCCTCGCTCAGCGCTGCGCTGTACCTGGCGCTCGTGACGGTCCAGTACGTGGACGTTCTGCCGCTGGCCCGCCGCTTCTCGCCGGCCGTGGATCTGCCCACGCTGCGCGTCGCCCAGTACACGGTGGCCATCAACCTCGGCGGGTTCCTCGCCGTCGCGATGCTGGCCGGGTCGCTGGCCGACAGCCTGCGTTCGGCTGGCGCGAAACTGGAACACGCCTCGCTCGCGATACGGGACCTGCGCGCCTTCAACGAGTACGTCATCAACAGCCTCCTGAGCGGCCTCATCACGACAGACGGCGAAGGCCGAATCCTGACGCTCAACCGGGCGGCCGTGTCCATCCTCGGCATCCCCGCCGCACGGGCCGCCGGGCGCGACGTCTGCGAGGTGATGCAGACGCCGGACTGGGTACGGCCGCGGCTGCCCGGGCTGTCCGAGGGGCGCAGCCTCAGAGTCGATTGTCCACACCGGCCCCCAGACGGCCGCGTGCTCGAGATGGGATTGACCTTCAGCTCGCTGACGTTCCCGGATGGCCGGAAGGGCTACCTGCTGTCGTTCCAGGACGTCACCGACGTGAGGCGGCTCGAGCACGAAGCGCGCCTTCGCCAGCGGCTCGCCGCGGTCGGCGAGATGGCGGCCGGCATCGCCCACGAGATTCGGAATCCTCTGGCCTCGATGTCGGGCTCCATCCAGGTGCTGCGCCAGGAACTGCCGCTGAGCGAGGATCAGGCCCAGCTGATGGACATCGTGCTGCGCGAATCCGAGCGCCTGAACGACACCATCCGGTCGTTTCTGGCGTACGCTCGGCCGCAGCCGTCGGCGCCTGCCAGGCTGGACGTGCGACGCATTCTTCAAGACACGGCGCTGCTCCTTCGCAACAGCGCCGAAGTGCGCGGCGACCATGTGATCGACGTCGAGGCGCCCAGGGAGCCCGTCTGGTGTGAAGCCGACGAGAGCCAGATCCGTCAGGTCGTCTGGAACCTCGCGACCAACGGTCTTCGCGCGATGGCCAGCGGCGGCCGGCTGCTGTTGGCGGTCGTCGCCGACCGGACGGCCGGTGTGGACGAGTCAGTGGTCCTCACCGTCGAGGATCAGGGCTGCGGCATCGCGCCCGAGGATCTCGACAGCATCTTCCAGCCGTTCCGAAGCTCCTTCGAGCGAGGAACGGGTCTCGGGCTGGCGATCGTGCATCGGGTGGTCACCGACTACAACGGCACGATTCAGGTGTCGTCGAAGGTGGGCGTCGGGACGAAGGTCAGCGTCCGGCTCCCCGCTCACGCGGGAACCGGCGGCAGCGTGCCCGCTGGCGACGCGACGCGCCGGAGCGCGGTCGCATGATCCGCCCCTCGCCGGCCACGCCCCCGCCCGACGCGGTGGAAGCCGCCGATCCGGGCGCCAGGCCCCGCATCCTCGTCGTCGACGACGAGCCGTCCATGCGGGACATGCTGCGCATCGTGCTGCGCCGAGACGGGTACGACGTGTCGGTGGCCGCCAACGGAGCCGAGGCGATCGACTTCATCGGACGCGAGCGCCTCGACCTGCTGCTCTCGGACATCCGCATGCCCGACATCAGCGGCGTGGACGTGCTCCGCGCGGCGAAAGAGGCCAACCGGGACATCATCGCGTTCATGATGACGGCGTTCGCCTCGACCGACACCGCCGTCGAAGCCATGCGGCTCGGCGCCGTGGATTACTTCACCAAGCCGTTCAGCATGGACGAACTGCGGCTCAAGGTGCGGCAGCACCTCGAGGCGCTCCGCCTCAAGCGCGAGAACGTCCTGCTGAAGCGGGCCCTCAACACGAGCCACCAGTTCTCGAACATCATCGGCCGCAGCGACGTGATGCTCGAGCTCTTCAAGATGATCGAGACCATCGCCAGGACCACGAGCACGGTGCTGATCACCGGCGAGTCGGGCACCGGCAAGGATCTGGTGGCGCGGGCGGTGCACGTCAACTCGCTGCGGCGCGAACATCCGTTTGTCGCCCTCAACTGCGGTGGCATGCCGGAGACGCTGCTCGAGTCGGAACTCTTCGGCCACGTACGAGGCGCGTTCACCGGCGCCGATACGAACAAGAAGGGCCTGATCGAAGTCGCCGAGCACGGCACCATCTTCCTCGACGAGATCGGGGAGATGAACCAGGCCATGCAGGTCAAGCTGCTTCGCGTGCTCCAGGATCGGCGATTCCGGCGTCTGGGCGGCACCGACGAAGTGCAGGCCGACATCCGGGTGATCGCCGCCACGAACCAGGACCTGCAGAAGATGGTGGGCGAGGGACGCTTCCGGGAGGATCTCTACTACCGGATCAACGTGATCCACGTGCACCTGCCTCCGCTGCGCGACCGGCGTGAGGACGTGCCGCTGCTGGCGGACCACTTTCTCGCAAAGTACACGAAGGGGTTGGGCAAGCCGGTGCAGAGCGTGTCGCATGAGGCGCAGGAACTGCTTGCGGCGTACGCATGGCCGGGTAACGTGCGGGAGCTGGAGAACGTGATCGAGCGCGCGGTGGCCCTCGAGCAGAGCGCCACGGTCCTGCCGGAGAGCCTGCCCCCCCACGTCAGGGCGGGTGCCACGATGCTTCCCAGGACTGCATCGGCAAGCGCCGCCCCTGGCCAACCGGCGTCGTCGCCCGGCCTGCCGGATCTGACGGAAGGCTTCGACCTGGAAGCGGTGGGTGAGGAGTTCTACCGGCACTACATTGCCCTGGCTCTCGAGCGCGCGGGGGGCGTGCAGACCAGGGCCGCTGAAATGCTCGGAATGAGCTTCCGCTCCTTTCGCTACTACGCCAAGAAGCTCAACCTGCGTTGAACCGGGGCGGCAGACTGACGAGGACCGCCAATTCTTGACACCCTGGGTTGACACTTCTTGTCAACCGGCCTGGTAAATGGCACCTGACGAACGGGTGGGGCCGGACCGTCCAAAGACGGTAAGCCTACAGTGGCAAATCAGTTACGCCGATGGAGTGGGTAAGGGTTGAGCGTGGCACCACGCTTGCCTCTCGGGGGTTGTCCACCTTCGGGATTGCTCAGGGTGCCCTGGGCGACCCGGGTGACGGTGAGTAAGGTTGTCCTGGGCAGTGTCGAAGGGGAACGAGGCGCCGTGTCGGAACGGCAATCGGTTAAACGTCGGGCCTTCCGGCCCGAGCGCACTCAAGGAGTAGGGTTGTGAAGAGACTACAGAAGAACGAAGGGTTCACGCTTATCGAGCTGCTGATCGTCGTGGCGATCATCGGCATCATCGCGGCGATCGCGGTGCCTGGTCTGCTTCGGGCCCGCATGTCGGGTAACGAAACGTCGGCGATCGGGTCTGTGCGGACCGTGAACACGTCGGAAGTGGGCTATTCGTCGGCGGCGGGCAACGGCGGGTACGCGGTGCTTCTCGCGACGCTGGCGGCACCGTGCCCAGGCAGTCAGCAGGCGTTCATCTCGCCTGACCTGCGCCTCGACCCGTCGGTCAAGAGCGGCTACACGGTTGCGCTGGCCGCCGGGGCCGCGGCGGTTGTCGGGCCGAACGACTGCAACGGCACGGCGACGCAGACGGCGTACTATGCGACGGCAATTCCGCTGACGCTCGGAACGACCGGCAACCGTAGCTTCGCGTCTACGGCTGGCGGCAGCATCTTCTACAACACGACCGCGGTTGCGCCGACGGAGGCCCAGATGGCGCCCGGCGGCGGCGGCACGACGATTCAGTAACCCCGCGATTACCACCGGGGATGCCCACCGTGGGCATCCCCACCTCTCTAATCACTCCCATGGTACAAACCGACGACAGACCGGCGCTGCCACGAGTGGACGGCGCGAGCCGCGGCCAGGACCCTCGCGGGTTCACGCTCGTCGAGCTGCTGGTGGTTGTCGGCATCATCGGCATCGTCGCCGGGATTGCTGCTCCGGCCCTGCTCCGTGCCCGGATGAACAGCAACGAGACGTCGGCGATTGGATCTGTTCGCATCATCAACACGGCTCAGCTCGACTACTCGGCGGCATGTGCGTCCGGTTTCTTCGCTCTCACGTTCCCGACGCTGGCCGTGGGCCCCGGCGGTTCGCGCGGATTCCTTTCCCAGGATCTGTCATACGCGCTGGTGCCGCAGAAGAGCGGCTATATCTACACGATGGCGGCCGGAGCCACCGGTATCGCCGGGCCGCCGGACTGCAACGGGGCGGCCACGACCACTGCCTATTACATAACCGCGCTTCCCGCAAGCGTCGGCACGTCAGGCACCAGAGGGTTTGCAGGCAACAATTCGGGCGCCATCTGGCAGGATGTGAGCGGCGCCGCGCCTCCCGAGCCCTTCGTCTTCGGACCAGGCGTCTCGCCCGTTCAATAGCCGGGTCTTCACGTCTTCTTACCCGTCGGCCGACGGCCCCGACGGGCATTTCGAACTGACGGGAGCCTCCGCTATAATCGCCCCGATCATGAACAAGGCCGGCCGTTATCGCGTCCCGCTGATCCTCTTCGCTCTGCTCGGTCTCGTTGCGTCGATCTACGCCTCCTACGTCCACTACAAGCTTCTGACGGTTCCCGACTACACGAGCCTCTGCGAGGTCAGCGAGACGGTGAGCTGTCAGCAGGTGTTCCAGAGCCAGTACGGAAGCGTTCTCGGAGTGCCGGTCGCGGCCGGCGGCGCCATCTGGGCCGGGCTGGTGCTGCTGCTCGCGGCCTGGGGCATGAGGAAGCCCGAGTCTCCGGACGCCGCCCGGGTCGCAGGCTACGTTTTCGTACTCGGCACGCTCGGTCTCGCGGCAGCGTTCTATTTCGGCTACGTGTCCTTCTTCGTACTGGGCTCGGCATGCGTGGTCTGCATCACGATGTACGTGAGCATTGCTGGCGTGTTCCTGCTCTCGGCGGCGGCCGCCGGACCGCTCGGAGCACTGCCGTCGCTGATAAGCAAAGACCTCAGTAGTGTGTGGCGTACACCGGTCACGGGGGTACTGACGGCGCTGTGGCTTCTTGCCTCGGTCGGACTCGTCCTCGCCTTCCCGCGGGAACAGCCGGTGAGTGCCGCCTCGTCCGAGCAGGCGGCTCCAGCAGTTCCGCAGGAAATGCTGACCCCCGAGCAGATCGCCGAGTGGGAACAGTGGCTCGCGGCACAAACGCCCTCGACGGTGGCCGACGTCCTGCCGTCGGGCGACACGAAGATCCTGGTGCTCAAGTTCAACGACTTCCAGTGTCCGTCCTGCCGCCAGGCCTGGCTGCTCTACAAGGACATCGTGGCGAAGTACGAATCCCAGTACCCTGGCGCTTTCCGTTTCGAGAACCGCGACTTCCCGCTCGAGACGGAGTGCGGAGCGGGCAACGCGGGCCATATCGCCGCCTGCGAGGCGGCCGCGGCCGTTCGCATGGCGCGCGAGAAGAACAAGGAGCGGGAGCTCGAGGCCGCGCTTTTCAACCGCCAGTCGCCAACCATGTCGCGCGACGACGTGAAGGCGGCCCTCCACGAAATTGCACAGATTGACGATTTCGACGCGCGGTACGCCAAGGTCCTCGAAACCGTGCGCCTCGACGTGCAGCTCGGGCAGAAGCTGGGCGTGAAGGGCACGCCGACCTTCTTTCTGAACGGCATCCAGCTCCCGTCCCTCAGACCGGCATACTTCGACGCCGCGCTGGCCTGGGCGGCTCGGCAGAGCGGAGTCAACCCCTGACGGGACTCAGGTCCGGCAGCCGACGGACCGAAAAACACTGATGGTATGGACGCCATCAGCATCGAAGGGCTGACGAAGCATTACCGGGTCGGCTTCTGGCGGCCGCGACCCTACGTCGCCCTCGACGGCCTGACGCTCGGCGTCCAGCCTGGCGAAATCTTCGGCTTCCTCGGGCCGAATGGCGCCGGAAAGACCACCACGCTCAAGCTGCTCATGCAGCTGATCTACCCGACGGCCGGCCGAGCCGAGATTCTCGGCGCCCACGTCGGGGACGCCTCGGTCAAACGGCGAATCGGGTACCTGCCCGAGAATCCGTACTTCTACGACAACCTGACCGCTGAGGAGTTGCTCGAGTACTTTGCCCGTCTGTTCGGGTACTCGGCGGCGGAAGGACGCCGGCGTGCCTCGAGCCTCCTCGACGAGGTCGGCATCGGGCCGGAACGCCGGTTCGCGCTCCGCCGTTTCTCAAAGGGCATGGTGCAGCGCGTTGGCATCGCCCAGGCGCTCATCAACGATCCGGAAATCGTGTTCCTCGACGAGCCGATGTCGGGCCTCGACCCGCTCGGCCGCCGCGAGGTCCGCGAGCTGATCCTGCGGCTTCGAGACAAGGGCCGGACCGTCTTCTTCAGTTCGCACGTGTTGAGTGACGCGGAGGCGCTGTGCAGCCGCGTGGCGATCGTCGTGAACGGTCGCCTCGTCGCGACCGGATCGCTCGACGAGCTCACCGCATTCGAAGCCAAGGGGTGGGAACTGGTCGTCAACGGCCTTCCGGGCGCGGTTCTGGACGGCCTGCGCTCTTCCGTCTCCGGGGCCACGCGGCTGGGCGACGGCCGCTACGCGCTCACGCTGCCGCCGTCGGCCGCACCGGAGCCCGTCATCGCCGCCCTGTCCGCGGCGGGTGCCCGCGTCGTGTCGCTCACGCCCCTGCGCGCCACGCTCGAGGACGTCTTCGTGGAACAGGTGCGGGCGGCCTCCGCCGATCGATCGAAAGCGACGCTGGCGTCATGAGAGCGATTGCGGTCATCGCCGGCGGGGTGTTCCGCGACTCGATTCGCGATCGCATCGCGTACGGACTGGTGTTCTTCGCCGTGCTGTTGATCGCCTCGTCGTTCCTGCTGGCCAGGCTCACCGCCGGACAGGACGTCAAGATCATCAAGGACCTGGGACTGGCCGCGTCCTCGGGGATCGGCGTGCTCATCGCCGTGTTCTTCGGCATCGGCCTGGTCACCAAGGAAGTGGAGCGGCGCTCGATCTATTCCCTGCTCTCGAAGCCGGTCAGCCGCACCGAGTTCGTCGTCGGCAAGTACCTCGGACTCGTGCTGACGCTGCTCATCAACCTGTCGGTCATGGTTGCCGCCTTCTACGCGGTGCTCGCTGTCTTGAACTACCTTGCCATACCGGATCTCCGGGCGTCGTGGGATGCGCCGGCGCTGGATCCGCGCATGCTCGTGGCGTTCGCGCTCATCGGAGTCGAGCTGATGCTCGTCACCGCGACGGCGCTCTTCTTCTCGACGTTTTCGAGTCCGTTCCTGTCGGTCGCCCTGACCTTCGCCATCTACATCATCGGGCACTTTGGCGAGGACCTGAAACACCTCGACAACATCGTGGAGTCACAGACGCTCGCGCAGGTCGCGCGAGGCGTCTACTACGTGATGCCGAACCTGGCCGCGCTCGACGTCAAGTCGGAAGTGGTTCACGGCGTGGCCGTCAGCGCGCAGCACGTGCTTGCGGCGAGCGCGGCGGCCGGTCTGTACATCGCTCTGATCCTCGTCGCGGCGACGGTCATCTTCTCGCACCGCGACCTCAAGTAGGGCGAACACATGCACGGACCGCTCATCTCGCCCTGGCGATGGATTGCGTTGGCGCTGCTGCTGCCTGCCGCAGTCGGCGCCCAGGTGGCTTTCGAGGACGTCTACCCCCCCCGTGACACGAGGCCGGAGACTCTGTGGGTCCGCTCTCCGGGGCTGATGCGGCGCCTGTCGGTCGGCTTCGCCGCCGTCATGGCCGACGTGTACTGGATTCGTGCCGTTCAGTACTACGGCGACACGAAGCTGTCCATGACGACGAACAGGAACTACAACCTGCTCTATCCATTGCTCGATACGACGACCACGCTCGATCCTCGATTCAACATCGCGTATCGCTTCGGCGCGATCCTGCTGTCGGAGGGATATCCGAACGGACCGGGCGAGATCGATGGGGCGATCGCGCTGCTTCAGAAGGGGATCCGGGCCATGCCGGAGAAGTGGCAGTACTACCACGACGCGGGCTTCGTGGAGTACTGGTGGCGGGACCACAAGGCGGCGTCGGAGTGGTTCCTCAAGGCGTCGAAGGTGCCCGGCGCGCCGCCCTTCCTGCCGACGATCGCCGCGCGGGCGCTCGCCGATGGAGGCGATCGCGCCACGGCGCGCGCGCTGTGGCAGGGGCTTGCCACGGCGGAGCACGAATGGTTGCGGCAGTCTGCCCGCCGCGCGCTCATGCGCCTGGACGCCGAGGATGAGATCGAGGCGCTTCAACGGATCGTCGACGCGTTTCACGGCGACACAGGCCGCTACCCGGCCGGATGGATCGAGCTTGCGCAGCTGGGCCGGGTCAGGAGAATACCCCTTGATCCATCGGGTGTCCCGTACGCGCTCGATCCCGTCTCGGGAGCGGTCAGCGTGACTCCCGATTCTGCGCTCTATCCGCTGCGGCCGGTCCGGAAGCCGTGATTCCTGAGCCCGCCTTGACCGCGCTCATCGCGCTGCTCGGGCTCTGCATCGGCAGCTTCCTCAACGTGTGCATCTTCCGCCTGCCGCGCGGCGAGTCGCTCGCCTGGCCGGGCTCACGGTGCCCGTCGTGCGGCCGCACGCTGTCGTGGTTCGAGAACGTCCCGATCGTCAGCTGGGCCGTCCTCAGGGGCCGCTGCCGTACCTGCCGGACGCCGATCTCGTGGCTCTATCCCCTCGTGGAGTTGCTGACCGCCGTGACGCTGGTCGGCGCTTACGAGCTCTACGGACTGACGGCGTTCGGCGGCGTCAGAGCGCTCTTCGCCTGCTCGCTGATCGTGCTCTTCGTGACCGATTTGCAGCACAAGATCCTGCCCAACGTCATCACGCTGCCAGGCATCGTCATCGGTTTCCTCAGCAGCCTGTTCCTGCCGCCCGGCTGGTTCGATTCGCTGATCGGGATCGTCGTGGGCGGCGGCACGCTGTTCGTGATCTCGGAGGCCTACTATCGTCTCCGCGGACAGGAAGGGATGGGGATGGGCGATGTGAAGCTGCTCGGCATGATCGGCGCGTTTCTCGGATGGAAGCTCGTACTGCTGACCCTCGTGTTCGCGTCCTTCGCCGGGTCGCTGGTCGGCGTGGCCTTCATCGCGTCCGGGCGGGGGAGCATGCAGTACGCGCTGCCGTTCGGCACCTTCCTCGCCATCGGCGCGTTCGCCGCGGCCATCTGGGGCACTCCCGTCGTCGACTGGTATTTCGGGTTCTACGGATGAATCCTCAGGCATACGCGCTGCTCGGATTGACGGCGCTCGTCGCGATGATCGTCGGCGCCGCCGTGTTCGCCGTCCTCCGCTTCGCTGCGGCGGCGCGGGACAACCGCCACCTCTTTCGCGACAACGCAGCGCAGTCGCCGCTGCTCGGCGCCGCGCTCCAGGAGGCGATCCTGAAGCTGCGGGCACAGGAGCGCGCCACGGCCGTGCGAGCGGAGGCTTCCGAGCGCCTCAATACCCAGATCGTCACCAGCCTGACGGCCGGCCTGCTCGTCGTGGATCGCGACGGCAACGTGCAGATTCTCAATCCGGCGGGGCAGCGGATGCTCGGGATCGCGGAAGGCGCGTGGTCCCACGTGTCAGCGCTGCCGCCGGCAGCGGCGCCTCTGGCTCGGGCGATCGAGGAGTGTCTCTCGACTGGTCAACCCATCGTGCGGCGTGCGCTCGAGATGCCGAACGCGGGGCCGGTGACGCACGTGGGGGTCACCGTGTCGCCCCTCGGTCCCGTGCAGGACAGCACGGGCGGCGTGATCTGTCTGTTCTCGGACCTGACGACCGTAATTCAGCTCGAGGATCAACTTCGGCTGAAGGAAACGCTGGCCAGGCTCGGCGAGCTCACCGCCGGCATCGCCCACGAGTTCCGCAACGGCCTGGCGACGATCCACGGCTACGGCAAGCTGCTCGATCCCGACGCGCTTCCGCCACAGTTCAGGCCGTACGTGGAAGGCATCCGCCAGGAAACGGAAGCGCTCGGGCAAGTGGTCACCAACTTCCTCAACTTCGCCCGGCCGACGCAGCTCTCGCTCGCCACTCACGACCTCGGCGCGATCGTCGATCGCGCCGCCGACGATCTGAAGTCGGAGGCTCGCCAGCTGAAGGGCGATATCGTTGTCGCAGGCGATTTCGGATCGGTCGAGGCAGACGACGTGCTGCTGCGGCAGGCGTTCATGAATCTCCTTCGGAACGCCGTGGAGGCGTGCCAGGGCCACGGCGTCGCGCCGGCCGTGCGCGTACAGGCCACGCTCGACCGGACACAGAAGACCGTCCGCATCGACGTCCACGACAATGGCCCCGGCGTGTCGGGCGACGCGCGCGAGCGCGTCTTCCGTCCCTTCTTCACGACCAAGAAAGACGGGACGGGCCTCGGCCTCGCGCTGGTCCAGAA
>DASTDQ010000007.1:0-9833 GCA_035710305.1 Vicinamibacterales bacterium
CCAACTCGACAGGTCCAGCCCCTCGCGCTCCTCGGGCGTCGTCTTCGCCACGCAGAGGTCGTAGGCGAAGTTCGGCGCCCCGCTCGTGTGGGCTCGGTACTTCGTGATGGCCCGCAGCCACCGGATCGGCTCCTGCACGAAGGCCATCGGCGACATGAGGACGCAGGCCGCGCCGACGTACAGGGGCTGGATGACGTTGCCAATCAGGCCCATGTCGTGAAACATCGGCAGCCACCCGACCCAGGTCGAGTCCTGGTCCTGTTCGAGGGCCACCTGCAGCATGCGCTCGTTGGCCATCAGGTTGCCGTGGCTGACCATGACGCCCTTGGGTGTCGACGTCGAGCCCGACGTGTACTGGAGAAACGCCAGCGTGTCGTCGTCCAGGTTCGGCAGCCGCCAGAGCCCGGCATCGTTGGCGTCAACGTGATCGGTGGCGATCCACGTCTTGACTTCGCGATGGAAATCGCCAGCCGGCAGTTGTCGGATCACGCTCAGGACCTCTTCGGTCGTCAGCGCGACCGCGGCCCCCGCGTCCTTCACGATGGCGTCCAGACGGCCATCGGGCCCCTTCGGCCGCGGTGCATACGCTGGAACAGCCACGGCCCCCGCAAACAGGCAGCCGAAGAAGGCCGCGATGTAGTCGAGCCCGGACGGGTACAGCAGCAGCACCCGATCGCCCTGACGGACTCCCTGCTCCTGCAGACGGCCAGCAATCGCCCGCGCACTGGCGTCGAGCTCACGGTACGAGAACCGACGCTCGTTGCCCTCGCCGTCGTCCAGGTAGCGATATGCCGTCCGGTCGGGGTCAACGGCCGCTCGCCGTCCGACAAGATCGACGAGCGTGCTCATGCCGCCGGTCCTCCTTCCCATACTCCCGAGTTGTGAAGCCAGGCGTAGCGGCCTCCGGCGCGAAGCAGATCGTGCGGCGTGCCCGACTCGACGAGTCTTCCCTCGTGAAGGACGAGCACACGATCGGCGCCCTCGATCGTGGCCAGACGGTGTGCGATCACGATGGTCGTGCGGCCCTTCATCAGATTTGCCAGCGCCTCGCGCACCAGCGCCTCGCTCGGCTTGTCCAGCGCGCTCGTGGCCTCGTCGAGAATCAGAATCGCCGGATCCTTGACGATCGCGCGGGCAACCGCGATGCGCTGACGCTGTCCGCCCGAGAGGGTCACGCCGCGCACACCGAGCACCGTGTCGAAACCCTGCGGAAGCCGTTCGATGAACTCGAGCGCCTTCGCCGCGCGCGCCGCCGCCATGATCTGCTCGTCCGTCGCGTCCCGCCGGCCGTAGCCGATGTTCTCTCGAACGGATCGCCCGAACACCACGATGTCCTGTGGAACGACCGCAATCGCCCGGCGAAGGTCCTTCTGCGACAAGTCGCGAATGTCGCGGCCGTCGATCGTGATCGACCCGCCTGTCACGTCGTAGAGACGGAGCAGAAGGGCGGCGACGGTGGACTTGCCGGCGCCGCTCTCTCCGACCAGGGCGATGTGCTCACCGCGCTCGAAGGAGAAGTCGAGGTCGACCAGGACCTGCCGGCCGGGATCGGTGGGATACGAGAAGCTCACGTCGTGGAACGCGATTCTCCGATGGGAGCCGTCGAACCCAACCGCGTCCGGTCGATCCACGACCGATGGGCGCTCGTGGAAGATCTGAACCAGCCGCAGCGTGATGCCGCGCAGTCGTTCAAATCGCGACCAGACATCGACGAGCGAGCGGAAGCTGTTGCCGGCGAACAGGGCGTACATCATGAACGCCACCAGTTCACCCGTCGTGAGCGCGCCGGCAAGGATCTGTGTCGTCGCGTACCAGACCACCGTCACGAGTCCGCCGTACACGATCAGGAGGGAGGTCAGCCTCATGCTCTCCTGTGCGACGAAGACACGCATTGACGACCGGAAGAGTGCCGACAGCCGCGTCGTGTACCGACTGGTCTCCGTCTCCTCCTGCGCGAACGCCTTCACCGTCGCGATGCCCGACAGCGCCTCTTCGAGGCCGACGTTCGTCTGCGCGAGGTCGTCTTGCGACCGCACCGCCAAACGTCTCACGCGACGTCCGGCGATCGCACCGCTGAGCGCGATAAACGGCATGAACGCCAGCATGATGAGCGTGAGCGTTGGATGGCGGACCAAGATGATGGCGACCGCCCCGACAGCGATCACGCCGTGATTCACGACCAGCTGTGGAAGTGAGGTCGCGATCTCCCGTACCGTCGTCGCGTCCGCGGCGACCCTCGAGATCATTTCACCGACACGCCGCTGCTCGAAGAAACTCATCGACAGCGACAGCAGGTGCGAGAACAGGTCGTATCGCAGGTTCTTCACGACTCGTTCACCGACGTAGGAGAACATGACGGCGCCGGCGAACTGAAGTAGCGCTGCCAGCAACAGCGCTCCCAGCAACAGCGCGCCGGTCGTGCTCAACAGCGAGGGAGGCAGCTGACCCTGGGCCGTGTCGATGATCCGGGATGCAAGCTGCGGCAGGACCAGGACCAGGCCTCGAGCGCCCACGGACAGGATCGTGGCGATCGAGATCAGGACGAGGAACGGCCTCGCGTATCGAAACAGATGACGAGATTCGGTTACAGCCGGGGGCATCTCAGGGATTGGCGGAAAGGGTACCGAGAGGGTCGCACGTCAAGACCGTCCGGAAACATTAACGGAACGTCGGGCCGCCTGGTACGGGAGCCGTCCAGTGTCGGCCTCGCGCACGAACTGCGCGACACGTCTCGAGGTCCGTCGAGCGGCCGCGAGAGTCGGGTGGGTCAGGTCGAAGAACTCATCGTCGCGGAGATAACGCGCGAGGTCGAGATAAGGAGTGTTGCCCACGACGCTGCGCAGCAATTGCTCGTAGTCGTCGTACACAGCGCTGTAGTAGTCATCCCGCAGAAGGGAGGATTGAGGCACGTTCACCACATAGAGCTCGACGTCGTGGGCGGCCATCAAGTCCCGTAACACGGCCCACTGCGCTCGTACCGTCGCCGCCATTGCAACCGGATCCGGTGGTGACGGGAGGACGCGTCGGAACGCCTGCAGTTGCTCCCGCTGATCCCGCCGCGGAAGGTGATGGTAGAGGGATGGCACGAGCCCCAGCCGCAGCCAATAGCGGTCCGCCATCCCAGGGGACACGCTGAGGATACTCGCCCGCATGACGCCACGCAGGGCTCCCTGGTACCGTCGAGCCTGGTGCGTGAAGTACCGGTAGCGGGCAGTGACCGCTTCGCGTCGTCCCTTGCGGATCAGTCGTGCCGGTCGGCTCCCGACATCCAGCTTCACCTGCGGACTGTAACGGTCGATGACTCTCGGCCAGTACGACGCTTCGAGCGTCGGGACGTTCAACAGTGTTTGAGGAGTGAACCCGACCACGATCTTCCGGGGCATCGCCGACGGGCCGTACACCGTCTCGATGTATTGAAGGACGATGACGAGAGTCTCGAGGGTCTGGTTGGAGAACGCGTTGTTGTAGACCTCGAATCCTTGGAGCTCGGCTTCGAACTCGTCGAACAGAAACCCTTCGCGAACCTCCGATGAGCCGGCCAGCAGGATCCGGTCCCCGCCACGGTCGACGAAGTTCTCCGCTCCGAAGAGCTGCATCCACTCTTCCTTCCACCAGAGATACCCGTCCTGTTCCACCTCCACCCAACGGGCCAGACGATCCATCGCAGCGTTCACGCCGACATATGCGACAAGAACGCATATCGACGCCCCGGCAATCAGTCGAAGTCGCTTGAAATCCACTGTTTTTGAATATCGGGGCAAGCTCCCGCCCCGTCAGTCACAGAAGGCGCGTGGCGACAGTACGCACACGAGCACTCAGACCTCTGGACCGACCTATAAAAGAATCGTGCCGCGTGAATACTTCACGGTAGAGGGCGTCTGTAGCCGTAAGTAGCTACAAACATAGTAGTTAGGACTTCCAAAAGAAATCTCAAATGATGATAGTTCTACTCCGCCCCAGACTTTTGTTTCCTTCTGGCTGACTTCCTTAACTGGCCTGTTGACGCCTGGTGATTATCCTGGCAGTTGTGAGCCAGAGGCCTCTCAATACTGGCGCCACCGCGGGGCAACAGGATTGCATTCGGAAACTCCCACCTACCCGTCAGGGGATGAGCCCCAAGCGCTCGCCGAAGCATGAGATACCGCCCTGAAGTGGACGGATTGCGAGCCGTCGCCGTCCTCCCCGTCATCCTCTATCACGCCGGGCTGTCGGTGGCTCGCGGCGGCTTCGTCGGCGTCGATGTGTTCTTCGTGATCAGCGGTTACCTCATTTCGTCGATCATCATCGACCAGCACCAGCGAGGCAGATTCTCCCTTCTCGACTTCTACGCCCGGCGCGCGCGCAGAATACTGCCGGCCCTCTTCTTCGTCATCTTGTGCACTATGCCGTTCGCGTGGCTGTGGATGGTCCCTGGCCAGCTCCGGGACTCCTCGCAAAGCGTTGCGGCGGTCTCGGTCTTCGCATCCAACTTCCTGTTCTGGTTTCACAGCGGGTACTTCGACCCGCTCGCGGCGGAACGACCGCTGTTGCACACCTGGAGTCTCGGTGTAGAGGAACAATTCTACGTCTTGTTTCCGGTAACGTTCCTGCTTTTCTGGCGATTTGGCATTCGCTGGTTGAGCGCTCTGGTCGTGACCGTCACCATCGCGAGTCTGGCACTCGCCGAGTACTGGCAGCCGTTGGACGCATCCGCGGCCTTCTATCTCCTGCCGACGCGTGCCTGGGAGCTGTCGATCGGCGTGCTCTGCGCGCTGAGCCAGCTCAAACAAGGCCAATTGAAGAACGAAGCCCTGTCTGCGCTTGGTCTCGCGCTCATCGTGACCTCCGTCGTTCTCTATGACGAGACTGTGCCGTTCCCATCGCTGTTCGCGTTGGTTCCCGTGGGTGGCGCAGCGTTGGTGATTCTCTTTGCGGCGGGCCAGACGGGAACGGCCAGGCTTCTCTCGGCAAAGCCGCTCGTCGTCATCGGCCTCATCAGCTACAGCGCGTACTTGTGGCACCATCCGCTCTTCGCCCTCGCACGCATACGTTCGTTCGAGCCACCAGGCACCTTCTCGATGCTTGCACTGGGCGGCCTCTCGTTGCTGCTGGCGTACGTATCTTGGCGATTCGTCGAGCAGCCCATTCGACTGTTCCGTGGATGGTCAGCCCCGACGGTTCTCGCCGCGGCCGCCGGAGTATCGGTCCTGTTCTTCTCTGTGGGTACGTCTGGATATCTCACGGACGGCTTCCGGAGCGTCAAGACGACACCGGAGCAACGAGCCCTGCTGGACATGGCGCAAAACAGTCCGAAGCGACCAGAGTGCCACACGAGAGGAAGGGACTATCTCAAACCGGCAGATGCCTGCGAGTATTTCGATGGCGCCGTCCGCTGGGCCGTACTCGGCGACAGTCACGCAGTCGAGCTGGCACTCGCTGTTGCCGAACAAGGCAGACAGGTCGGCGTCACGGTGAAGCATCTCTCATTCAGCGCCTGCGGACCCGTCCTCGATCACACGGCAGCCGACGCGGACTGTCGCAACTGGACGCGCGAAGCCGTTGCGTTCCTCGCGGGCAATTCGGGAATCGGCACCGTGATCGTCAACTACCGACTCCACTTGTACCTGTACGGCGATCACGCCGGCGTGTTTCCCCGGCTGCCGAACACGGTGGAAGAGAACGTGCGCAATGCGTACTGGAAAGATCTGGTGCGGATTCTCGGGCGCCTCACGGACGCTCACAAGAAGGTCGTGTTGGTGCTGCAGGCGCCCGAGCTCAGGCGGCATGTCGAAGAGCTCATCATGGAACCTGGCTCTCGAGGCGACCGGATCGGCGTCACACGTCTATGGTGGGACCAACGCAAGGCCTTTGTCGATACGCACCTTTCGGAGCTGCCCAGGGACGTGCTCGTCGTCGATCCGACAGACCTGTTTTGCGATCGTGATAACTGCTACGCAGTGCGGGACGGGCAGACCCTGTATTACGACCGCGATCACCTGTCGGTGACCGGCGCCTCATTTGTCGCTCGCCGTCTGTTCGAGATCCTCCTCCCGTAGCCGGGGGCGTCGGCTGCGTTCTACTCGACGTCTATGACGCCCGTGCGCCCGAGCCGCTCCAGTATCACGCCCGCGGCGTCCTCCGCGCTCAGCCGCGTGGTGTCCACTCGCACGTCGGGGTGCTCGGGCATCTCGTAGGGGGAGTCCACGCCGGTGAAGTTGCGCAGCTCGCCGCGCCGGGCCTTCTTGTAGAGGCCCTTCGGATCGCGTCCTTCGGCGACGTCGAGCGGCGTGTCCACGAACACCTCGAGGAACTCACCTTCCCCAAGGAGCTCGCGCGCCATGCGTCGTTCCGACCGGAACGGGGAGATGAACGAGACGAGCACGATCAGGCCCGCATCCACCATGAGGCGGGCGACCTCGGCGACGCGGCGGATGTTCTCCACACGGTCGGCGTCTGTGAAACCGAGGTCCTTGTTGAGCCCGTGACGCACGTTGTCGCCGTCGAGCAGATAGGTGTGCCGGCCGAGGGCGAGCAGCCGCTTCTCGACCAGGTTGGCGATGGTGGATTTCCCGGCGCCCGAAAGCCCGGTAAACCAGATGACGCACGGCTTCTGGCCCTTGAGACCCGCACGCGCCACCTTGTCGACGTCGAGCGCCTGCCAGTGGACGTTCTGCGACCGCCGAAGCGCGAAGCGGAGCAGCCCGGCACCCACCGTCGCGTTGCTGACGCGATCGATCAGTATGAACCCGCCAAGGTCGCGACTGTCCGCGTACGGCTCGAACACAACCGGCTGCGCGAGCTCCAGGGCGCAGACGCCAATGTCGTTCAGTTCGAGCGTCCTGGCCGCCACGTGCTCGAGCGTGTCGACGTTGAGCTTGTATTTGATCGGGGACACCGTCGCCGGCACCGTCTTCGTACCGATCTTCATCAGATAGGACCGACCCTGGAGCAGAGGCTGCTCGTGCATCCACACGACGGTGGCCTCGAACTGGTCCGCGACCGGCGGAGCAGCATCGGGGGCAGCCAGCACATCGCCGCGGCTGATATCGATCTCGTCGGTCAGCGTCAGCGTGATCGACTGGCCGGCGACCGCCGCCTGAGCATCGGTGTCACCGACGAGCACTCGGGCCACGGTGCTCGGCCGGCCCGAGGGGAGAATCCGGACTGCCTCTCCCACGCGAACGCCGCCGCTCACCACGACGCCGGCGAATCCACGAAAGTCCTGGCTCGGCCGGTTCACCCACTGCACGAGCATGCGGAACGGTCTGGCGGCGAGGTCTTCGCCCACCGGCACGGTCTCGAGATGCTCGAGAAGCGTCGGCCCGCGGTACCATCGCGTGGCGTCGGCGCGCCGCACGACGTTGTCGCCGTGGATCGCCGAGATCGGGATACAGGTGACGTCATCGAGGCCTATCCGTCGGGCGAATTCCCGGTAGTCGCGCTCGATGCGCTCGAACACCTCCGACGAATAGTCGACGAGGTCGATCTTGTTGACGGCCAGCACCACGCGGCGGATGCCGAGCAGCGCCACGACGTGGCTGTGCCGGCGTGTCTGGGTCAGGACGCCCTTCCGCGCGTCGATGAGGATGACGGCCAGGTCCGCCGTGGATGCCCCCGTCACCATGTTCCGCGTGTACTGCTCGTGACCCGGCGTGTCGGCCACGATGAATTTCCGCTTCTCGGTGGCGAAGAAACGATACGCGACGTCGATCGTGATGCCCTGCTCGCGCTCGGCAGACAACCCGTCGACCAGCAGCGCGAAGTCCAGCTCGCCGCCGCGAGTCCCCATCGTCCGCGAGTCGGCCGCCAGAGCCGCGAGCTGATCCTCGAAGATCATCTTCGACTCGTACAACAGCCGCCCAATCAGCGTCGACTTCCCGTCGTCCACGCTGCCGCACGTGATGAAGCGCAGCAGGTCCTTGCGCTCGTGCGAGCGCAGGTACCCTTCGAGATCGGCGTCGAAAGCCTCCATGACCCTGAAGGTCAAAAGTATCCCTCGACCTTCTTCTTTTCCATAGACGCCGACTGATCGTGATCGATGACCCGTCCCTGACGCTCCGACATCGTCGTCGCCAGCATCTCTCGGAGGATGTCGGGCAGCGACGACGCGTCGCTTTCGATGGCGCCAGTCAGCGGATAGCATCCCAGCGTCCGGAAGCGGACCATCTTGGACTGGGGGGTTTCGCCTGGCTCGAGCGGCATCCGGTTGTCGTCAACCATGATCCAGGTGCCTGCCCGGCGCACGACCGGCCGTTCCCTGGCAAAGTACAACGGGACGATGGGAATCTGCTCGACGTAGATGTACTGCCAGACGTCGAGCTCGGTCCAGTTCGACAGCGGAAAGACACGGAGGCTTTCGCCGTCGCGCGTGCGGGTGTTGTACACCCGCCAGAGCTCCGGCCGTTGCCGTTTCGGGTCCCACCGGTGCTGGGCTGACCGGATCGAAAATATGCGCTCCTTGGCCCGCGACTTCTCCTCGTCCCGGCGCGCGCCGCCGAAGGCGGCGTCGAAGCCGTACCGGTCCAGCGCCTGCCTGAGGGCCTGAGTCTTCATGACGTCGGTGTGAACGTTGGATCCGTGCGTAAACGGATTGATGCCGGATGCGAGCCCCTCCTGATTGATGTGGACGATGAGATCGAGCCCGTGCCGGCGGGCGGCCTCGTCGCGGAAGGCGATCATCTCGCGGAATTTCCAGGTGGTGTCGACGTGCAGAAACGGAAAGGGGGGCGGGGCGGGATGGAACGCTTTCAGCGCGATGTGCAGCATCACCGAGCTGTCCTTGCCGATCGAATACAGCATGACCGGGCGCTCGCACTCGGCGACCACCTCGCGCATGATGTGGATGGCCTCGGCCTCGAGCCGCTGCAGGTGTGTCAGCCGCGCGTGTAAGGAATTCACTGCCTTTAATGATATCGGTCGCTCTCCCGGTTGCATGTGGCTGTACATGCGAACGCCCGCTCCGTCACGTAGACGAAACGGGCGCTCATCACTTATCCGGCATCGAGTCAGGGCGTCACAGTAAAACCTCGCGACAAGACAGCAGGACCGACCCGCACGTCCCAAACCCGCGACCGGCGAGGCCCACCGTTCTTGACTGACACACGTGCCGTGATGGTATTGCCATCGACGACCTGCACAGCGCTCGCGACGGGCGCTGGACCGGAGCCGTTTTCGAAGCCGACCGCCATCCCCGTGGCAAAGCCGCTGCCTTTGATCACCACGTTGATGATCGAACCAGACGTGATGTTGTTGGGAGTGATCGATGACACGGTTACGTTCGTGGACGTGCAGGGACCGCGATTGCTGACCGTGCGTGCCGCGACGCTCAATCGGACGACCACACAAGACGTGTTGTCGCTGTTATTCGTCTCGCGAAGATGATTGAGCGGATCGATTTCGATGATGAGCTGGTAATCACCATCCGGTTTGCCGCTCACGTCAAACGACTGCCCCGGGAGCTGATAGCCGTACTTATCTCCCCAGCCAACCGAGATCCCTTGCCTGTCGGGATTACAGGTTGTATAGACGGGCTGCTGCGGAGCGCCCGGCAGGGTCAGATTCACCACCTGGTTGTCGAGAAGGCAAAAACTGGTCTTCTGACTCTCGACGTCTCCACTTCCCGAGGGGCCGAGAGGCCGCAATACGTACTTCGCGTAGTCGTTCAGGTGGAAGTGGAAGTGTCCGTCGTGATACTCGAACGTTCCCGCCACTCGATCGTAGAAGGTGCCGTCGGTGAGGTATATCCGCTGATACACGACCTGCTTCTGGGCGACGGGATCGGTCGGTCCGCCAACGATCTCCATCGGGCCGGCGCCGAGGTTGCGGCTGATCGTTGAGAACTGCAACGTGGCCGA
>DASTDQ010000008.1:0-8354 GCA_035710305.1 Vicinamibacterales bacterium
GTAGGTGCCCGGCCCCGTCTGCCGGTACGTGCGCGCGAACGTCTCGCGATTCACGCTGTAGGTGTCGCCGTTGTTGTTGACGAGCCAGTCGCCGCCCTGGCACGTCTGCGTCCCGCCCCATTTCCGGTAGGTGAAGCCCGCCGTCTCGACGTCCAGTTGGACGGCGACGACGAACTGCCCGGGCCGCTTCACGTACCGCCGGCGCATGCTGTGTCCGAGCGTAATTCAAAATGCACAATTCAAGATGCAAAATTCAGTACGACGCACATTGGGAGAGCGGCGCGACGTCGAAGCCTCGGGGGCTCAGTTGTGTGGAATGGCGGCAAGCTCGTCCTGCTCGGATTCGCGGTCGTCTTCGGCGTGACCCTCGCGCGCTTCAGACAGGAAAACGCCTAGGGTGAAATGCGCTTCAGCTCCTCGAACCAGTTGAGCACCACGTTGATACGCGAAGGAGCCTCGCTCGCGTCGTCTCTGATCATCAGGAAACGCTTGCCGTCGGCGGTGACATCGTAATTGGGCCAGAGCGCGTTGCTCTTGTTGTAACGCCTCTCGAAGAGAGGAATCGGCTTGCCCACCTTGAGCGAGGGCGTCGTGGCGATCTTTACCGCCATCATCAGGTTCCCCTGCCGATAGAAGAGTTCACCACTTCGTCCCCATTGCGGCTCGATGCCGCCGTCGGGAGAAACGGTCACAGCTTCGCCAGGCCCGGGGTAGGGCTTGATGTAGATCTCGTTCCGCCCGGTTTGTGCAGCGACGTACGCGATCCACCGGCCATCCGGCGAAAACGTCGGAGCGCCTTCACCGGACTGTGTCTGCACGAACGGACGCCAGTTCGGCCAGTCGTCCACCGGCAGCACCCAGATGTCGTTGAAGGTCGCCGAGGCCACCGACACGCTCGCGATGAAGCGACCATCGGATGACCACGAGAACGGGTAATTCGAGCCACGGTCGGTGGGGATCTCCACGTCGGCGCCCTCGCCACGGAGATTCTTGAGATGCACTTCGTATCGCCCATTGCGCCCTGAACTATAGGCAAGGCGGCCTCCGTCCGGCGACCACACCGGGAAAGTGCTGCGCCCGTCGAAGGTGAGGCGCTCCCGGATCTCGCGCGTCAGGTCGTACATCCACAGGTCTCCCAGGATCGACGCTGACTGCCCGGCTCCGGCGCCAATGGCCACTGCCACACGACGGCCTTCGGGGGACAGCCGCGGTCTCGAGAAGTCCTGACCACTGGCGAAAGTCGCCTTCTCCACGCCAGCGCGATCGACCCAGACTACGCTGCTCTGGCGTTCCGCGTCCGTACCGGGGACGTACGCCATCGCGCCTGACTCAGAGAGGGCAAGCTGCGGTGTCCCGAGCTCCGTTTCTCGAACGCCCTGGACAAGGGTCGTCGGAGTGCCCCGGACCTCGAGGCGTGTCGTGTCAAACGGCACGGCGAACAATGTGCCGCGTTGGACGTACACCAGATGCCCGGTGCTCAAGTATTGAGCGACCGATCCCTCGACGACCATGCGGCGTGGCTGGCCGGCCTCGAGCGACTGCGCGAATACAGTCGGATTGTTTCCGGGGGCCGCGTTCAGCGCGGCGTACAACAACGCGTTGCCGCCTGGAAGGGCGGACGCGTACTGGTGGGAGACTTCTCCGTCTTGAATGGTCGTCAGGGCCGTGGGTGTCCCTCGTCCGGCGGCCGGCGTACGCCAGATGCCAGTAGCCCCCCTCGGAGCGAAGAGGAGTGCGTCGTTTGATGCCCAGGTCAGGTACTGACTCCGGCTAGCAGTGGTCTCGGCAAGGCTGACCGGTGTACCACCGGTGATGGCGACCTTCTTGACGACACCCGCCGCGATGAATCCCAGCCAGTTCCCGTCGGGCGAAAACGCGGGCTCCGTGCCGCCCTCCGTGCCGGGGATCGGCTTGGCCTCGTACTGATCCAACTCGCGCAGATAGAGGCGTGACTGGCCGGCGGGCGCCGCCGCGTACACGAGGCGTCTGCCGTCGGGAGACAGCGCGACAACCCCTTCCGCGTCGGCTGGAAACGGTCCTTCGGGCACCACCTCGAGCCTGGTCACCGCGGTGGCCGTCGGAGTCACCAAAGCCCTGGACCCGAGATACCAGGCGACCGCCCCCACACTGATGGCGGTCATCACAAGCGCTGCGCTCCACTTGAGTGTCACGCTGCGCGCACTCGCGCCTGACACGAGCGTCGGGACCCGCGTGTCGTCGAGCTCGATACGCGCGTCCGCGATGTCATGGAGGCGCTGCCGTGGATCCTTCTCCAGAGCGCGTCGCAGTACGGTCCGCACGTTCTGCGGCGTCGCCACCGGCAGCCTCGTCCAGTCCACGTCGCGCTCGAGAATCGCCGCGAGTGTCTCGGTGACCGTGACGCCACCAAACGCGCGCCCGCCGGTCAGCATCTCGTACAACACGCATCCGAAGGCCCAGATGTCGGAGCGCTTGTCGACGGGATACCCTTTGGCCTGCTCCGGGCTCATGTAGGCCGCCGTGCCAAGGATGATCCCTGCCTGGGTCAAAGCGGGCGCGGTGACGGTCGGGGATTCGGTGAGGTCCGGCTGAAGCCGGACGCTACGATCATCACGTCCGTGGCGTCCGCCCATGGGCGGACCATCCACGACCTTCGCGAGGCCGAAGTCCAGGATCTTCACGGTCCCGTCGCGGCGCAGCTTGACGTTGGCCGGCTTCAGGTCCCGGTGGACGATGCCCTGGTCGTGGGCCGCTTCGAGCGCGTCGGCAATCTGCCTGGCGATAGCCACGGCCTCTGACACGGCGATCCCGCCACTCACGATCCGATCGGCGAGCGTCGGCCCGTCGACCAGCTCCATCACAAGCCCGACGATGGGTCCGGTGCGCTCGAGTCCGTGCACAATGGCGATATTGGGATGGCTGAGGGAGGCGAGAGTCCTGGCCTCGCGCTCGAAGCGTGCGAGTCGATCGACATCCTCGGCGACCGCCGGTGGGAGCACCTTGATGGCGACCTGGCGACCGAGGTTCGTGTCGGTGGCGCTATAGACCTCGCCCATGCCGCCGGCACCGATCTGGGCGGCGATCTCGTAGGGTCCTAGGCGTGTCCCCGGAAGAAGCGGCACAGTGTTGCGAAGGTCAGGCGATTCTATGTCCGAAGTCCCGCTCGGCGCCAACCGGCTTTTCGGTCGCCTGACCGCGCGAGAAAGCTCGCGGGATCAGTTCGAGAGGCTCTTGAATCGTCCCGTGGCGCCGAGCGCCGCCTGCTTGATCTGCTGGGCAACCGATTTGAGGATCTGGTTCTGTTCGGCACGCGGCCGGGCGTCGAGAGGAGTCTTCGTGTCGTGCGTCGCCTGAAACTCCTTGAGCGGCGTCTCCTCCCACAGGGCATCTGAAATGTACACCCACAGCAGGCTCGCGCCGCCGCCCTTCGCCGCGTTGACGATGACCGGCAACTCCTTCTCCATGACGTAGGTCGAGCCGAGGAAGTCGGCGCTCACGAGGGCGACCGCCACGCCGGCCTTGGCCAGCGCGCGCCTGATCTCCTCGTCCCACTGCTGTCCGGCCCTCAGCCGCGTGTCATCCCACAGGTCGAGCTCGCTCTCTGCCGCGTGCAGATAGGGTGCCATCATGACCTTGAGGCGTTCCAGCCACTCGACGTCCTTGTGGCTGTAGCTGACGAAGATCTGGTTCACGCGCCTGGCGCCGGGAGTGAAGATCCCTTCCAGAGCTTCCACCAGATCACGCCGGCCGAGCTTGGTCGCGACGCGCGAGGCCTGCAGCGACGCCGAGTGGTGCTTCCAGGGCTCAGTCTGCAGCGTGAGCAGCCGTCGATACTCGGCGAGCGCCTGCTCGACGCGCTCGTGATAGAGATGCGCTTCGGCAATCGTGGCCGTCCGCCACACGTCGTCTTGAACCGACGAGGCGTGCTCGAGTGCGATCGCCGCCATGGATCGGGCCGCGGCGGCGTCATTGGCGAACACGAGCTTCATGAACGCGACGTTGATGGCCAGATAGCTGATCTGATCGGCCGTTGTCGCGCCGCGGAGCGCCTCCTCGTAGAGCGACAGCGCGCGCTCCGCATACGTCGTCTTCTCCGTGTCGTACCAGAGGCGCTTCATCCGTCCCGCGAGCACGCCCTTGATGTCGCAGTCCTGATCCTTGTAGCGCTCGAGGAAGGCCACGGACTCGTCCCGGCGGCCGGCCCCGTCGAGGGCCAGCGCCACGTCGACGATGTTCTTGACGGACATCCAGGCGGCGGTGGTTTCGACCTTCTGGACCACCTCGACGACCTTCGCGTTCGGACGCTCGGCCGCCAGCCGGAGCTGCGCGACGGGATCGGGCGCGGGCGAGGCGCCGGCCTGCAGCGTCGCGACCAGCAGCGTCAGGCTCGGCGCATCGGCGTTCGACGGTTTGACGATGCTGACGTGGTCGCCCGGGACGACGCGCTGAACGCGGGTGTCGAAGGGGCCGAGTGAAGAATCGGGGGGAACGAACTGATCGCTGGCGCCTGCGACCGCGAGGAAGTTGAAGGGCGGTGACGCATAAAGGCGCGTCCAGTCGCGCCGCAGATCGGCGATGAAGCTGCTGCCCTGCGCCATGTTCTGCAGCTGGCGCTTCCAGAATGGCGCCCAGCCCGCCTTCCGCAGCCCGTTGCTCGGCGTCCCGAAGAGGATGACGTGGCGGACTCGCTGTCCGAGCGTCGCGTCGTCAACCAGCGCCTTCTGCACCACCAGCCCGCCCATGCTGTGCGCGATCAACGCGAGCGATCGGTACTGGCTGAACGGCGGCGTGCCGAGCTGCGTGCGCAGCATGCTGGCCAGGATCGGCAGATCGGGATCGGCGGACCAGATGCCGACGACATCCGGCAGCAGCGTCGTGGCGTACCCGACGGTGAAGATGTCCCAGTCAGGCGTCGCGCTGCCGACGAGGCCGGGGAATCGGTCCCACGTGTCGTCCCTCTCGCCAGAGAAACCGTGCACGAAGACGACCGCGCTCCCCCGGCCGTCGTCTCTGACAGCAGTGACGTTGCTTTCCTGCAGTGCCATGCAGGTGCTGATTATCGCTGCGGTCCCGCGGAGGTCAACAGTGCCGGACGCGCCCGAGGACGCTCATCAATTGACGTCGCCCACCGGTGGAGCCGGAGTTGCAGGCACCCGCGCAAAGCCGAGCTCAAGGCTGACCTGGTCAGCTGAAGCCTGATCTGGTCAGGCTCGCACGGCGGCTGAGACTTGGAGGAATGACATGCGGATCAGCCTGACGACAACGCTTCTCGCCATCGTTCTCACCGGAACAGCCGAGGCGCAGGAAATTCTACCCGGTGCGTCAATCAGCTTTGCGGTGCCTGCGCTGCTGCCGGCGCTGGAGGCGCCGCAGGCCGCAAGGCCATCCGTCAGCCCCGCGCAACCCCAGGCAGGTTCGGCTCAACGCCTCCTCGGCATGATGGGATTCATCGACGATGCCCGCGTCTATTCGAAGATCCGTGTTCGAGTCGACAGCGCGTTTCGCAGCACCGCGCCGGACCGGGCGGAGTTCTTCTATGCGAAATGTGGCTGCTACGGCCTGCTGCCCGCGGCCAGCCCGAACTTCGATCCCGACGCACCCGGGCCGGCGCGAGCGGTCAACGATCTCGATTTCAACCAGATCGACATCTTCGGCGAGTGGGCGTTCGGAATCTTTTCCGCCTTCGGCCAGCTGCCGCTGCGATGGATTCAGCCGAGGTCGTTGATACCGGGACCGGGCGGCGCCTTTCCGAATCAGTCCGGCCTCGGCGACGTGCGCGCCGGCATCAAGATGGCGGTCGTCGAGACCCGGGATCAGAGCCTGACGGCGCAGGCCCAGTTCTACGTGCCGACTGGCGATGCCTCGCAGGGGTTGGGTACCAATCACACGAGCTTCGAGCCGTCGCTGTTGTATTACAGGCGGCTTTCCGACGACATCGGGCTCGAATCCCAGTTCGGCGTCTGGTTCCCGCTCGATGGCTCTGCCGGCGTCCCGACGAGCGTCGAGGAAAGCTTCTCGGGCCAGGTGCTGAATTACGGGGTCGGCGCGAGCTTCGATGTGCACCGCGAGGGCAGGATCCTCTTCGCGCCGATCGTCGAGCTCGTGGGATGGCGTGTCCTGAGCGGATTTCAGACGTCGCCCACGGTCGCGGCCAACCCCGCCAACGGCGTCAACATCCTCGATTTCAAGGTCGGGGCGCGGGTGACCGTCGACGGCACGCACTCGGTGTACGGCGGCTTCGGGCACGCGCTCACCGACGCAACCTGGTACGACGACATCGTGAGAATCGAGTACCGGTTCTCGTTCTAGAATGCCGCTATGCCAGTCGACCCGCAGTGCAAGGCCTTTCTCGACATCCTCGCCGGCGTCGGCGGCAAGCCGATCGAGGCGCTTCCGCCCGAGGAGGCCCGGCAGGTATCGGGAGGGATGATCAACTTCGCCGGACCGGAGCCCCCGGTCGCCAGGGTCGAGAACCGCTCGATCCCCGGCCCCTCGCAGCCGATTCCGATCCGCGTCTACTGGCCCTCGCGCGATGACGGCCTGCCCGCGCTCGTCTTCTTCCACGGCGGCGGCTTCGTGCTCTGCGATCTCGATTCCCACGATCGGCTGTGCCGCAGCCTCGCCAACGAGTCAGGCTGCGTCGTCGTGTCGGTGGGCTACCGCCTGGCGCCCGAGCACAAGTTCCCCGCCGCACCGGAAGACGCGTACGCGGCGACCTGTTACGTGGCGGCACACGCCTCCGAGTTCGGGATCGATTCCGGCCGCATCGCCGTAGGCGGCGACAGCGCGGGCGGAAACCTGGCGACGGTGGTGGCGCTGATGTCGCGCGATCGCCAGGGGCCGTCGTTGAGATTCCAGCTGCTGATCTACCCCGTCACCGATTTCTACGACGAGAGTCCTTCCATGCACGACTACGGGAGGGATCACTTCCTGACACGCGACGCGATGAACTGGTTCCTGAAACAGTACTTCTCGAGCGCCGCCGATGCCCGCCTGCCGTACGCGTCGCCGATGAACGCGGACGTTCGAGGACTCCCGCCGGCGATGATCATCACCGCTGAGTGCGACCCGGTCCGCGATCAGGGAGAGGCCTACGCGGACAAGCTGCGACGGGCCGGCGTGTCCGTCGAGCTGAAGCGCTACGACGGCATGGTGCACCCCTTCTTCAGCCTGGGCGGAATCGTGGACGCCGCGCGCACGGCGACGAAGGACGCCGCCTCCGCGATCGAACAGGCGCTGGCGCGCGCGGCACCGGCCGGCTCCGGCAGGTAGCCCGCGTCTCACATGCAGCGCTCCCTCGAGCAGATCATCGCTGCGTACCGGACGGACTTGCCGCTCGAGCGGGCGTCCACCATACCCGCGGCCTGGTACACGGACGCCCGGGTCTCCGAGCTCGAGCGCAGCACGGTGTTCAAGCGCTCGTGGCAGGTGGCCGGGCGGCGCGACGCGGTGCGCGCGCCAGGCGACTACATCGCCTGCGATCTCGCCGGCGGCGAGCCGATCGTCGTCTCGCGAGCCGACGATCGCGTCCTGCGGGCCTTCTTCAACGTCTGCCGCCATCACGCCGCGGCGGTCGTGACCGACGCCGCCGGCTCGGCCCGCCAGTTCCGATGCCCCTACCACGGGTGGACCTACGCGCTCGACGGTACGTTGAAAGGGACGCCCGACTTCACGGGCGTCTGCGACTTCGATCGCTCCTCCAACGGCCTCGTCCCGATCGACTGCGCCTCGTCCGGGCAATGGGTGTTCGTCAAGCCGGCGCAGGGCGGGCTCTCGCTCGAGCGCTATCTCGGCCCGGAACTGTCGTCGGGTCTCGAGCAGCTCGGCCTCGATCGGCTGCACTGGATGGAGCAGCGCCGCTATACGCTCGACTGCAACTGGAAAGTCTTCGTGGACAACTATCTCGACGGCGGGTATCACGTCCCGCACCTGCACAAGGGGCTCGACAGCGTCCTGGACTACAGCGAGTACACGATCGAGATCGGCGAGCGTTTCTGCCTGCAGTGGAGCCCGATGGTGAAGGAAGGGGCCGACGAGCGAACCGGCGCGGTGCGCGAGGGCGAGCGAGCGCACTACTACTGGATCTATCCGAACTTCATGATCAACTGCTACGGCGGCGCCATGGACACGAACCTGGTCATCCCCCGCGGCGTGGACAAGACCGAGGTCGTGTTCGACTTCTACTTCGCCGACGTCTCGGAGCCGGCTCGCGCCCGCAACCTCGCCAGCATCGCCGTCAGCGAGCAGATTCAGGAGGAGGACGTTTCGATTTGCGTCTCGGTCCAGCGCGGCCTGCGCTCGGGCGGCTATGACGCCGGCCGCCTGTCCGTCCGGCGGGAAGCCGGAGAGCATCTCTTTCATCGTCTGCTGCACGC
>DASTDQ010000009.1:0-2736 GCA_035710305.1 Vicinamibacterales bacterium
GGCACGCGACTCTGGGACGTACCGCTCGGCGGAGGGCTCATCGCGCCGCTGGCCGTTTTCGGCGGCATGCTCGTCGCCCTCGTCGAGCCTGGTCACGTCAAGGCGTTTCGCACATCGGACGGCCAGCAACTCTGGCAACGGACGCTGAATTCGACGTCGAAGACCGCCGCCATCGCACTTGACGCGGCAAGCGTGTACGTTGCATCAGGCAGCCGCCTCACCAGAATCGATCGCGCAGACGGGGCCACTCGCTGGGAGGTGGACCTGGCGGGCACGCTGGGGGCGCTGACGCTCGGACCCGACCGCGTGTTCGTCGGATCGAGCGACAAGGTGTTCTACGCGCTCCAGCCGGAGAAGGGCCGCGTCGAGTGGCGCTGGAAGCTCGGAGGCGACGCCATCGGCGCGGTCTGGCAGGGCGGCGTCGTGTACGTCACAGCGGTCGACAACCTGCTGCGCGCCCTTCGGAGCGACGGCGGCAACCAGATCTGGGTACACAAGCTGACGACGCGATCGATCGCGCCGCCGTCCGCCTTCGGCGGCATCGTCGTGGTGAGCGGGAGGAACCTCGGACTATCGACACTCAACGCGCTCACCGGTGAGGCGATTGCCACGCTGGCGACGCCACCTGACCCTGCCGGCGTGCCCCTGGTCGATCAGGTGCTCCGTCCGTTTCGCGTCGCCATGGTCGCGCTGACGCGAACGAACCGCGCGATCGGCCTACGCCCCACGGCAATGATGTTTCGCGAGCGCCCTCTCGCGCCTCTACTGCCTCTGCCGGGACGTGCCTTGAGCCGAGAGCCTTTCCCCAAACCCGATTCGAAGACCGCCGGCTCCGGACTGCCGCCGGTGAAACCCTGACGAATCGACGGACTGGAGTGTCAGACGAAGGCCGCCGCAAGCCGCCGGACGCCTTCTTCGATTCGCTCGGGCGACGGTGCGGAGAACGACAACCGTATCGTGTCGCGGCCGCTGCCATCCACATGGAATGCACTGCCAGCTACGAACACGACGCCGCGCTCGATCGCGCGTTCGAGCAGCGATGAGTCCGTCCATCCTTCCTGCAGCGTCGCCCAGACGAAGAAGCCGCCGCGAGGCGTCGTCCACGTGAGACGGGGTCCGAGATTGGCGCGGAGCGCCTGCTCCATCACATCCCGCTTGAGACGATAGCGCTCGCGCAACACGGGGGCGAGCCGATCCGCGACGCCTCGTCGAAGGGCCTCGTTCACGATCCGCTGGTCGAGAATGCCGGAAGTCAGATCCGTAGACTGCTTGGCCGTGTCGAACCGCTCGATGAGCATCGAGGGCGCCAGCATCCAGCCGACCCGGAAACCCGGCGCCAGGATCTTCGAGACGGTGCTCAGGTACAGGACGCGGCCGTTCCGGTCATCGGCGCGCATCGGTCTCGTGTCGGCCTCGGTCGCGACATCGGCGAAGTAGAGCTGCCCGTACGGGTCGTCCTCGACCAGCAGGACGTCGCGGCGCTCCGCCCACTCGAGCAGGCGCGCCCGCTTCCGGAGCGAGAGCAGCGATCCGGTCGGGTTCTGAAAGTTTGGAATGAGATAAAGGAGCTTGATCGTCTTCCCCGCGCCCGACTCGCGCCGCCAGGCTTCGTCGAGGTGCTCGAGGCTGATGCCGTCCGCCTCCTGCTGCACGCCCACGAGCGTGGCCTGCACGTTCTTGAACGCGGCAATGGCGCCGGTGAACGTCGGCAGCTCGACCAGGACGACATCCCCCGGACAGACCAGCACGCGGGCGATCAAGTCGATTCCCTGCTGAGATCCGCTCGTGATGATCAGCTCCTCGAGCGACGCCTCGATTCCCCGCGTGGCGAGCAGGCCCAGCGCCGTCCTCAGCAGGGGCGCGTAGCCGCGCGTCGGCCCATACTGGAGCGCGCTGTCGTCGTGTCCATCGAGGACCGATGACGCGATGTCGCGCAGCTCCGCCCATGGGAACAGCGTGGCGTCCGGGTACCCAGGCGCGAACGACACGAGGTCACCTGACCGCGCGACCACGGTGCCCATGCGCCTGATGGCAGACTCGGTCAGCTGTCGCCCCGCGGGCGAAAGGAATCTGGCGTAGTCGGTCATGAAGCTTCGGCAGTAGACAGACGGCCCACGGTCGTCTCGCCCGTCTCGGTTCGATAAAGCCGAACATAGGCGCCGACGGAGGCGAGACCGATGAACTGAAACACCAGGGCGCGAAGTACCCACGCCAGCAGCTGTAGAGGAAGGACGGCAAGACCGAAGAACGGCACGGACCCGACCAGCAATAGCGCGCCGGTGGCAAGGACGGACGCCCCCGTCGCCAGAACCACCAGCGCCAGCACCACGAGAAACACACCTGAGACGGCTCGTGCTTCCCGGCGCAGAAACAGCGACACGCGCCCGGCTGCCGTCGTCACCGAGCAATCGTCGGCGGCGACCACGATCTGCGTCAGGAGGTAAAACAGGTTGACGAGCGTGATCCAGGCCACGAAGGCAGCGGTGAGCAGGGCGGAAACTCCCAGTCCTCCCCCGGCCCAACGAGCGAGGAGACCCAGATATGCGCCCCCCGACACGAGGTAGACGATCATGAGCGCCGCGCCGAGACGCGCGTAGCGAGGGAACAACGCCCGGGCCGACTCGATGAATCTCTCGATCGAAAACGCCGCGGCGCGCGCGACGACTTCCGGCATGAGCGGAGGGTGCTCGATCGGGCCGGCGTCTCGCTCTCCGCGCACAAGAACGCCAACGGTCC
>DASTDQ010000010.1:0-6993 GCA_035710305.1 Vicinamibacterales bacterium
CGCGTCTTCGTCGAGCCTCTCGGGCACGATCTCTTCTACGTGCGGGTCCAGTACGGCTTCATGGAGGATCCCGATGTGCCGCAGGCGCTGGAGCAGGCGCGTCAGCAGGGGCTCGTTCTCGATTCCGGCGACCTGACCTACTTCCTCGGCCGCGAAACCATCATCGTGTCGCGCCGCAAGGGGATGGCGATCTGGCGCGAACGGCTGTTCATGCTGATGGCCCGCAACGCCATGCGGGCCACCGCGTTCTTCCGTCTTCCGACGGAACGCGTGGTGGAGCTCGGCGTTCAAGTGGAGATGTGAGTTCCGGATGGACCGGTGATCCACGCGTGAAGCGCCCCGGATCCGCTCGTGCGGACCCGGGGGCTGATCGAGACGTCACGCCCGCGCGGGCGTGACGCTTACCAGCGCGCGTCGCGGCGCTGGCGCCCGCCGAAGTCACCGCCGCCGTTGCCGCGGGGCGTCATCGGCTTCGCTTCGTTCACCGTCAGGCTGCGGCCGCCGTACTGGTGTTTGTCCAGTTCGCTGATCGCGCGTTGTGCGCCTTCGGCGTCGCCCATTTCGACGAACGCGAATCCGCGCGCCTGACCGGTGGTGCGGTCACGGACGATGTTGATGGTGCTCACCTGGCCCGCGCCTTCGAACAGTGCTTGAAGGTCGGACTCGGTCGTTTCATACGGCAGGTTGCCGACGTACAGTTTGTTGCTCATTCACTACTCCTGCATCTCGAGGATGCGTCTGAATCTGATGGCAGGCTCGAGCGAAATGCTCGATGACGAAACGCAGGAGAGGCGAGGAACGCTCGGATCTGATGCGGAAGGCCGGAAGCGCAGCTGTCAGAAGCCGATGCGAGTATATCAGGCAGTACACGACGGCGCAACGGATTCTGCCGTCTCAGTGCGGGCGGCGTCGTCGTCAGCGAGTCACTCGCTCTGCAGCGCCGCCACCGGGTCGATCCGTACCGCGCGTCGATCTCTTCAGGTGGTCCTGGACGTGCCGCGTCCGTAATGACGGGTCGCCCACTCGAGGGTATCGGCGGCGGCTCGATCGACGTCTGTCGGGACGACATGGAAGCGCTCGCGGAACTGTCGATCGTCGATGACGAACGGCTCCTCCCATTGATAGAGCATCTCGTCGATCTCCCGGAACAGCGGCATGAACAGGGCCATGACCCTGAGGAGTCGGCGGGGCAGCTGACCCAGGCGAATCTCGCGACCCAGCTTCATGGCGATCCGGCCGACGATCTCTCGCAGCGTGCCTGCGGGCACACAAGGCAACATCCAGGGGCGGCCATAGGCATCGACGTCCGCGCAACCAAGCGTGGCCAGGCCGGAGGCCACGTCAGGGATGTAGTGATACGTGTGGACGGCGTCGAGCGAAAACGGCGAGTAGATGGTCTTGCCCGCAAGCGCTCGAGGCCAGAAGAAATCGCCCAGCGCGGTTTGCGTTCCTCGAGGTCCGTAGAAATCCGACGCCCGTCCCGCGGCCGCCACGACGTCTCCCTTTCTGTGGGCGTCGAACAGGCGTTCGGCGGCGCGCGCGCGGATCTCGCCCTTGCGGCTGGTTGGATTCACCGGCGTGTCCTCGTTGAGCGGCAGGCCGCGCGGACGCCCCAGCATGTAGACATTGTCGAGGACGACCAGGCGGGCCCCGGTACGGGCCGAGGCGTCGATCAGGTTGCCCATGTAGCGCGGGATCAAATCCGCCCAGATGCGCGCGTCGTACGGCGGGTTCATGCAGTGATACACCACTGCCGCCCCGCGGGCGGCCTCGTCGCAGAAGGCGGGATCCGCTGCGTCGCCGAGCGCGACCTCACAACCCGCGGGAAGATCGCCGGAGGAGCGTTTTGCGATTCGCACGCGTTTGCCGGCCGCACGCAGGCGCGCGGCAAGAGGAAATCCGACCTGTCCCGCGCCGAAGACGACGTGCAGGTCCGCACTCACGGGTGGCATCGGGGCTCCTGATCCGCGCTCAGCTCTTCTCGAACCGCACCGCGTGAATCGGTGGCAGATTGGATGAGAGCGCCTGCCACGCGTCGCCGGCGTTCTCGCTCAGCCAGAGCGAGCCGGTCGTCGAGCCGAACGCCAGCCGCTCGCCCGCCTCGTCCACATCGAGCGCGTGCCGGAACACCAGGTCGTACGCGTGCTGCTGCGGCAGCCCCTTCGTCAGCGTGTCGAACGTGCGTCCGCCATCCCGTGTGCGGGTGACCACCACGCGGCCGTCCACGGGAATCCGCCTCTCGTCTTTCTGCGCCGGAACGAACCAGGCCGTGTCCGAATCGGACGGGTGAGCCGCCACGGCGAAACCGAACGTCGACGGCGCGACGTTCTCGATCTCGAGCCACGACGCGCCCGCGTCGGTCGAGCGGAAGATGCCGTTGTGATGCTGCACCCACATGACGTCCGGATTCGCCGGGCACTGCGCGAGGATGTGCGGATCCTGGACGGCGGGGTCGAACTGTCGCTCCGGCGGCATGTAGGCGGCGCGCATGCCGCGGCCGCCGAGCTGCCAGGAGCCGCCGCCGTCGCGGGTGCTCCAGACTCCGCCGCACGACACGGCAATCGTGAGGTGGCGCGGATCGCGTGGGTCCACGCAGATGGAGTGGATGCCCGGCTGATCGGCACCGCCGCCGAACCATTCCTCGCGCTTCGGGTCGTCCCAGAGGGGACGGTTGAGCTCCCAGGAGTCCCCGCCGTCGGCCGATCGAAAGAGGCCCCCTGGCAGCGTCCCGCACCAGAGCACGCCTTTCTCGTCGGCCCCGCCCGGTGCCAGCGCCCACACGAGTTTGAGCGCCCAGTCGACCGCCACCCCTTCGGCAGGCGTTTTCTTCGGCACGTAGTCCGCCGGCTTTTCGGGGTACTTCGGCGTGCCGACCTCCTGCCACGTTTCACCACCGTCGTTCGATCGGTGCACCTTGACGCCGAAGTGTCCGTGATTGAGCGCGGCGTACAACGACCCGGTGCGCGGATCGTGCATCGCCAGCGTGCAGTTGTCGCCAAGAAAACTCACGCGCGTCACGGACCAGCCGGACCGGCCGCGCTCGAATGTGAAGAGGCCCTTGCGAGTGGCCACATGACACCGCGTGCTCATGGGTGGTTATCCTCCTGAGAGTGCCTGGATCAGATCGACGACGGCATCGGGTGCAACCGGGTCGGTCAACCCCTTGCGATCGCGGATGTGGAGTCCGTCGACGAAGATCGCCATGTGCTGACGGAGGCGTCCCTGGTCGTCCAGCACGTAACCGCGTGCCCGTTCGTTCTCCGTGAAGTAGCGATCGAGCACAGCACCGATCGTGTCGCCGGCGACCTCGCGGGGGTGGCACTCGACGTGCCGCTGGATGCTCTGGGCGAATCTCACGGTGGCCATCTCGATCCCTGCCTCCCAACCCCTGATTCGAGGCGGCCAGTATGGGCTCTATGTCCTCGAGACGAAAGTACGCACATTTTCGGCATATAGTGTCGAAACTGATACCTACCCTTGACGTGGAGCGTGCACGATGGCTGGACACACGCATGGAGAGTTCGCCTGCCCGATTGAGACCACTCTTGAAGTCCTGGGAGGCAAGTGGAAAGGGATGGTCCTCCACAGGCTCATCTTCGGGACACGGCGATTCAACGAGCTGCGTCGTTTGCTTCCCCACGTGACGCAGCGGATGCTCACGCGCCAGTTGCGCGAGCTCGAACGCGATGGCGTGATTCGACGCCGGGTCTACGCGGAAGTGCCGCCGCGCGTCGAGTACAGCCTCAGCGAGTTCGGCCTGAGCCTCAAGCCGATCCTCCTGATGATGGGGGACTGGGGCGCTGCATATCAGGACAAGGTGCGAAAGATGAAGATGAGCGCGCCGGCGCCTGGAACGGGCGGGAGGCTTGCCGCCGCTGCCAGCCAGCAGGCAACGGCGAACCGAACCTGAACACGAACAGAGAAGCGAGAACTGAGAAGAGTGAACGACAGATCTCTCTGCTCGATTCAGGTCACCCTGGGATCAGTCACTCGCTCTGCAGCGCCGCCACCGGGTCGATCCGCACCGCGCGGCGCGCAGGCAGCGCGCTCGCCGCCAGGCCGGCGGCCACCAGCGCGATGACGGCGCCGGCAAATGCGAACAGGCGCACACCTCCGGTTCCGACAAGAATTGCCGGCAGGGCGGTCGTGACCAACGCAGCACCGGCCATGCCGAGGACGAGCCCGATGACGAGTTGACGCAACGTCGCACCCGTGACCGCCCACCAGATGCTTCGGGCGTCGGCTCCGAGCGCCACGCGCACGCCGATCTCCCGCGTTCTGCGCGAGACCGCATAAGACGTGACGGCGTACAGGCCGCACGTGGCCAGCAGCATCGCAACCGATGCCAGTACGGCGAACAGCGAGCCGAATATCCGTTGAGGCCAGAACTGAATCGCCATGGCCTCGTCTGTCGTCCGGACCGGTAACACGGGCAGATCACGATCGAGCACACGAACGTGATCGCTCACGAGCGCGCTGGCCGCTGCCCGGCCCGCGGCCGAGCGCATCAGCACCTGTATCCCCTGTGGCGGATCCGACGTGTAGGGGCCGTAGACGACCGCATCGAACTCGCCGGACGGCAGCATCGACTGGCGCACGTTCCCCACCACGCCGACGATGGTCAGCCATTGGGGATCGTCGGCGGCCCCCGCGGCCTCGTTCAGCTCCAGCAGAAGGATGCGCTTGCCGATCGCCGGTTCGTTCTGAAACTGCATCCGCGCGAATCGTTCGTTGACGACAACGCCGTCGTCCGGGAGGCGGCCCTCACTGTCGGCGAACGAGCGACCAGCGATCGCGCGCGCGCCCACAACGTCGAAGTAGCGCCGGCCGACGCGGACGAGCGAGACGATCGGGAGAGTGTTGACGTCAGAAGCCGGCGTCCCCTCGATGCGGAGCCTCCGGATGAACCCTCCTCCCATCGGCGCATGGGTCGCCAGCGCGGCACGGACGTCCGGGCTCGAGCCGAGGCGCTCCTCCAGCTGGCCGAAGAACTGAAGACGCCGCTCGGGGTGATAGTCGCTTCGGCGGAGATCGAACCCCGTTCGAAACAGCCCGTCGGTCTCGACGCCGGCGTCGACCCGCACCAGGCCGATCAGGTTCTGCATCATCAGCGAGGCTCCGGTGAGCAGTACGACCGCCAGCGCCACCTGCGCGACCACGAAGGCGCCGGTCCACCGGCGGCGCTGCCGGCTGCCGGCGCTGCCGCGCCCCGCATCGTTCAGCGTGGCGACGAGGTCCGTTCGAGACGCGTGCCACGCCGGAACCAGGCCGCACACGATCGCGCTTCCCACGCAGAGCATGAGGAGGTAGGCGAAGACCGTCCGATCCAGCGTGAACCGGACCCAATACGGGGGCGCGGATTCTGGCGGGAGGTTCTGGAAGAGCTGTATTCCAGGATACGCGAGCGCGAGTCCGGCCAGACCGCCCAGCAATGCCAGCAGCAGGCTCTCGACGAGCAGTTGACGGACGATGCGCCAGCGGCTGGCGCCCAGGGCCAGGCGCAGCGTGACGTCGCGCGACCGATCGGCCGCACGCGCCAGCAGCAGGTTCGCGACGTTGGCGCACGCGATGAGCAGTACGAATCCGACGGCGGCGAGCAAGGCCATGACCGCGGCGACAAACTGCGTGGCGATCGCCATTGACGTGACAAGGGGCGTGATGTTCCGGTTCGTGTCTGGATGGCGCTCTCCCAGTGAGGCGGTGATACCGGACAACTCGGTCGTGGCCTGTTCGATCGATGCGCCGGAACGCAGGCGTCCGAGACCGTCCAGCCGACGCGCGTCTCGCGACGTCCTCTCCGACTGCGACAGTGCCGCGAGTGGCAGCCAGATCTCCACGCGATTGGGAAAGCCGAAATCCCCCGGCATGACGCCGACAATGGTTGACGGCGTGCCGGCCACACGGATCGACTTGCCGAGAATCGCCGGGTCGGCGCCATAACGCACGCGCCAGAGGTTGTCGCTCAGGATGACGACCGGCGGCGCGCCGATTCGATCGTCGGCTTCGGTGAAATCGCGGCCGAGCGCGGGCGGCTGGCGGAGCAGCGAGAACGCATTCCACGACGCGAACGCAGCCTCGACGCGGGCAGCCGGGTGCTCGTCGTCCGAGATGTCCGCGTCGCGATCCGAAATCGCCGCGACCTGCTCGAACGTCTGCCGGGCGGCCTGCCAGTCCAGGAAATCCGGATAAGAAATGCCGTCGGTCGGGTTTCGTGCGTTGCCGGCGTTGGTCACGCCGAGCCGGACAAGCCGCTCCGCCTCTTCGAACGGGAGCGGGCGGAGCACTGCCGCGTTGGCGATCGTGAAGACCATGGTGTTGACGGCGATGCCCAGCCCGATCGTGACGACGATCGTGGCGGCAAACCCTGGCTGCCTGCGTGCCGTGCGCACTGCGTACTGCACGTCCTGCCAGAGGCCGCGCAGCAGTCCCGCGGCCGGCTGTCCATGAACGACGGGCGGTGTCACGTGCGCCTGCGAGAGGGCGTGCATTCGCTCTTCCAGTCCGCCCCCTTCACCGAGCTCCGCGATGACGAGCCGCCGCGCCTCGGCGTCGCTCGAGCCCGAGGCCCGAAGCTCGTCGTAGCGATCGTCGAGATGCTGCGACAGCTCTTCGATGATTTCCGCCTCGCGGGCCGGGCCGAGGCGCAGTTCGGCCAGGCGCCCGCGCAGGTCGCGGGTCCATCTCGACGGGTCACGCATTGTCCACTCCGGTGATGAGGCCCATCGCCTCGACGAAGTTCTTCCACGTATCGCGCTGGCTCGCGAGGACCTGCCGCCCCGTCGGCGTGAGCGAGTAGAAGCGCCGCCTCCGCTGCCCCGGCTTCTCGACCCATCGACCCTGCAGCCATCCGCGCTCCTCGAGCCGATAGAGCAGCGGATACAGGGAGGCCACGTGGAACTTGAGCTGGCCGTTCGAGCGCGACTCGATCAGCTTGCTGATCTCGTAGCCGTGGCGCGCGCGCGGTTCGAGGATCGACAGGATGATGAGCTCGGC
>DASTDQ010000011.1:0-3541 GCA_035710305.1 Vicinamibacterales bacterium
CCTGGCGGCCAATCCGCCGGACCGCGCCCAGGCGCACGTCGACCTTGCCGAAGCCTACCTTGCCGCGGGACGAAGGGCTCAGGCGAAGACGGAGACGCTCGCGGCGCTCGAGATCGCTCCCTCATTCGAGCGTGCGCAGGATCTGCTCCTGACGCTCGTCGAACCCTGAGCCACGCGATCAAGAAAACGCCAGACACGTACGTCAACCACAGAGGCTGTTTCTCTGTGGTTAACGTCCGTATCGGTCGAGTTCATCCCACTGAGGCTTCGGCCGTCTGAACACGAACACGCCGATCAAGCCGGCCGCGAAGCCCGCGACGTGCGCCCAGAACGCGATGCCCCCGGCGCCCTCTTCGCTCGAGGCAGTGGCAAGCGAGCCGACCCCGCTTAGAAACTGGATCACGAGCCAGATCCCGAGGAAGAAGACCGCAGGCACCTCGATGATCTGGATGAAGATGAACGGCAGCAGCGTGACGATGCGCGAGTGGGGATAGAGGACGAAGTATGCGCCCATGACCCCCGCGACGGCGCCGCTGGCCCCGACCATCGGCACGTTGGAGTCGGGGCCGGTCACCATCTGGCCGAACGCCGCGGCCGTGCCGCACAGCAGGTAGAACACCAGGAAACGGCCGTGCCCCATGCGGTCTTCGACGTTGTCGCCGAAGATCCAGAGGTAGAGCATGTTGCCCCCGACGTGCAGGAACCCTCCGTGCAGGAACATCGAGGTGAAGACGGTTGGCCACGAAAAGAGCGACGGCACCAGGCCGAATGTGAACATGAAGTCCTGGACCGCCGGGCCCAGCGAGAACTCGTACAGGAACACGAGCACGTTGGTCACCACGAGCGCGATGGTCACGAACGGTGTCGTGCGCGATGGAATGACGTCGCGGAGAGGGATCACAGAGTACAGTTAGGTTACTCCTGATTCCTGAGACGGCCCTGAGGCCTGAGGCCTGGGCCCTGAGGCCTGAATGATCTGCAAGCATTGTCAAACCGAGATCGCCGACAAGGCCCTCATTTGTTATCGCTGCGGACGCTCGACGACGGACCCGCGCGTCGCGCCGCCGGCTGAGGGCTCCCTCTTCGAGCAGCGCGGCCGCTCGCGCGCCGCCATCGTCGTCGCCGTGATAATGGCCGTCGTCGTTGCGCTGGCTACCTGGTATCTCTTTCAAACCCCCTGAATGGCGGGCATCTGGTACGGCCTGGCCGCCTACTCGCTCTGGGGGTTCTTTACGCTCTACTGGTCGCTGCTCCCGAACGTCCGCGCGCTCGAGGTGGTGTGCCACCGCATCGTATGGGCGTTCCTGCTGCTGGCCGCAATCGGCGCGCGATCGTGGCGCACGCGCGGAGTCTCCCTGTCGCCTCGGGTCGTCGGTCTCTACGGCGCAGCCGCGCTGCTGATCGGAGTGAACTGGTTTCTGTACGTGTACGCCGTCAATGCCGGCCTGGTGGTGGAGAGCAGTCTCGGCTACTTCATCACGCCGCTCGTCAACGTCCTGCTTGGCGTGGCCGTCTTCCGGGAGCGTTTGCGCGCGATGCAGTGGGCGGCCGTTCTGCTGGCCCTTGCCGGCGTCGTGCGGCTGACGGCGGCGTACGGGGCGGTTCCATGGATCGCGTTGTGCCTGGCCTGCAGCTTCGGCAGCTACGGCCTGGTCAAGAAGAAGGCGCCGTTGTCGTCCCTCGACGGCCTCACGCTCGAGACGGCGGTCCTCGTCCTGCCGGCGGCGCTGTATCTTGCCGTCGTTCAGAGCACCGGAACCGGCGCATTCCTCGTCGGCGGGGCGTTCACGTCGTTGCTGCTCGTGGGCGCCGGTGTGATCACCGTCGGACCGCTGCTGCTCTTTGCCACGGCCGTGCGCCGCGTGCCGTTGTCAGTCATCGGGATCCTCCAGTACATTTCGCCCACGATCCAGTTCCTGCTGGGTGTCTTCGTCTTCCGCGAGCCGTTTACGTCGGCCCAGTTGAGCGGCTTCGTCCTCGTCTGGGTGGGGCTCGTCGTGTTCGGCGTCGATGGCGCGCTCGCACGGAAGACGACACGCGATCTTGCCGTCCTGGACGAAGGCGCGATCTAAGCTTCGGGCGTCAGATGCCGACCACCGTGCGTCAGGCGCAGCGGGATGACGTGCACGTCGTCGAGGAGTTGCTGATCGAGGCCGCGCGCTGGGTGGATGCGCTTGGAGAGGTGATGTGGGAAGAGGGAGAGCTGTCGCCCGGGCGCATCGCGGCGGAGGTCGAAAAGGGGCAGTTCTTCCTGGCCGTTGTCGATGGCGAAATCGGAGGGGCGATCAGGTTTCAGCTCGAAGATCGCCTCTTCTGGCCCGACCTGGCTCAGTCTGATTCAGCTTTCGTCCATCGTCTCGTCGTCGGCCGGCGGCACAAGGGCCTCGGCGTGTCCACGGTACTGCTCCAATGGGCTGTCGATCGCGCAAGGGCGATGGGGAAGCGCTACCTGCGTCTCGATTGCGACGCCTCGCGGCCAAAGCTTCGCGCGCTGTACGAGCGGTTCGGTTTCCGCGTACACAGCTTTCGCCAGGTCGGCGCGTACTACGTGGCACGTTACGAGTTTCCGCTGGAGCGTGTATGACTCGAAACGAACTGCTGGCCTTCATGCGGTCCGAGCGGTACGCGGTGCAGGCGTCTGTCTCGGCGCGCGGCCGGCCTCAGGCGGCCGTCGTCGGGATTGCGGTGTCTGACGCGTTCGAGATCGTGTTCGACACGCTCGACTCGACGCGCAAGGCCGTGAACCTGCGCGCGAATCCCGGCGTGGCGTTCGTCATCGGCGGAACGGGCGAAGGTGACGAGCGCACGGTGCAGTACGAAGGCACGGCGGATGTGCCCGAAGGCGCCGAGCGCGAACGGCTTCAGCGCCTCTACTTCGACAGGTTTCCGGACGGCAAGGATCGTCAGGCGTGGCCGGGACTGATCTACGTGCGCGTGAAGCCATCCTGGATTCGGTACAGCAACTTCAACGTGCAGCCGCCGCAGATCGTGGAGTTCGACCTGTCTACGCTGAACGCGCCTTGAGCGCCGCCAGTACCCTCTCCGGCGTGAAGGGCACTTCGCGCAGCCGGGCGCCGGTGGCGTCGAAGACGGCGTTCCCGATGGCGGCGGCCACGACGGTGATTGAGGTTTCCCCCGAGCCGCAGGCCTCGACGTCCGGCTGATCGAGCAGCACGATCTCGAACGCCGGCAGCGCGAAGCCGACGGGGAGCGAACGGTAGGTGCGCCAGTCCACGGAGGTGACCCTGCGGTCGTCCCAGGTCACTTCCTCGCCGAGCGCGCGGCTCAGGCCCTGAAGCGCGCCTCCCTCGATCTGATTGCGCATGCCGTCGGGGTTCGAGATCGGGCCGGAGTCCTGCGCGACGACGAGGCGGGTCACGTGAATGACGCCGGTATCCTGGTTCACGTCCACGTCCGCCACCATCGCGACGTAGCCGTTGTCTCCTTCGTAGCAGACGCACGCGATGCCCCGTCCGCTGACCGTTCCGGTCGGACGGCGACCGGGGCGGGGGGAGGGACGCGGCTCCCACCGGGCGGCGCG
>DASTDQ010000012.1:0-5076 GCA_035710305.1 Vicinamibacterales bacterium
CCTGACCGCCTGTACGCCGACCGCGAGAATCTCACGAGCGCGCTGGAAGCGGCGTCCATCTGGGAGGCTCGTCTGTCCAAGGACAAGCAGGACTTCGAGGCCGCCTGGAAGCTGGCTCGCGCGTCCTACTGGCTGGGCGGCCACGTCGCCGAAGGCGACCGGCGAAAACAGTACGAGCGCGGCATCGAGGCGGCGACGCACGCGGTGGCGCTGCAGCCCAAGCGTCCTGAAGGCCACTTCTGGATGGCGGCCGACATGGGCGCCATGGCCGAGTTCTTCGGCCTGCGGGCCGGAATCCGGTACCGCGGGCCGGTCAAGCGGGCGCTCGAAACGGTGCTGCAGATCGACCCGGCCTTCCAGCAGGGCTCGGCCGACCGCGCGCTCGGGCGGTGGTACTTCCGCGTGCCGCGTCTGCTCGGCGGCAGCCGGGACAAGGCCATCGAGCACTTGAAGCGGTCGCTCACGTACGCGCCGCAGAGCACGGCAACGCGCTACTTCCTGGCCGAGACGTATTTCGAAATGGATCGACGCGACGAGGCGCGGCGGGAGGCCCAGCAGGTGCTCGACGCGCCGCTGGATCCCGACTGGGCGCCCGAGGATCGGGAGTTCAAGCAGCAGGCGAAGTCGCTGCTGCAGAAAATGGGGTCGGGAGTCATTATTTTTCAGGACGCATCCCCCAAAAAATGACTCCCGACCCCGTGCTATCGTACGCCCTCGAGGGAGGAGCCATGACTCGAGTGACACGCGCGATCGCGCTGGCAGCCTGCACGGTGATGCTCGCCGCCACGCTCGGTTCCGCCGCGCAGATTGACAGCAAGGCGGTGGAGTTCACCACGCCCGACAACATCAAGTGGGTCAGGAATGCGGCAGGCACCAACGAACAGGCCATACTTTTCGGCGACCCGGAAAAGCCGGGGCCGTATGTGATCCGTCTCAGGTGGCTGCCGGGCAACATGAGCCGGCCGCACTACCACCAGAACGATCGGTTCTTCGTCGTGATCTCGGGCACGTGGTGGCTTGGCACGGGAGATACGTTCAATCCCGACAGCACAGTCCCCGCGCCGGCTGGTTCCTACGTGATCCACAAGGCGAAGCAGATCCATTACGACGGGGCCAAGAAGGAGCCCGCCGTGATCCAGGTCTGGGGAATGGGGCCGGCCACGTCCATTCCCGCCGAGAAGAAGTGAGGCACTCAACTCCCAACTCCCAATTCCCAACTCCCAATGGGACAGGGATCGGGTTGGGAGTTGGAACGAGGATCGGCTTGGGAGTTGGGAGTTGAACTCCCGCTCCCCCACTCCCGCCCTGCTGCTGGGGCTCGTCTTCACGCTCGCGACCGTGGTGGCCTACTCGTGGTACATCTCCGGCCAGATATCCGGGCTTCGGCGGCTGCAAACCGATCTCACTGATCGAAGCCGCCGCGACTCGCTGCAACTGCTCCGAATCCAGAACGACCTCAACCAGCTCGGTCTCGCCATGCGCGACATGCTGGACCGCGCCGAGCCCTATCCGCTGACCGCCTGGTCGAGCCAGTTTCAGACCGTACGACTCGATCTCGAGGATGCCCTGAAGCGCCAGGGCGAAGTGGCACTCGCCAGGCAGACGCCCGAGCAGCGCGAGTACCTCTCGACCTCGTTCAGTCAGTTCTGGGACGCGGTTGACCGGATCTTCGACCTCGCGCGCTCCGGGCAGGAGGGCGAGGCGCGCGCACAGATTCAACTGTCGCTCCAGGCACGGCAGACGGCGCTCAGCACGGCCGTGGCGCGCCTCCTCGTTCAGAACAACGAGGCCGAGGAGCAGACGGCCCGGCAGGTCCAGGAGATCTACGTGCGGGTTCAGCGTCAGGTCTACTGGTTCCTCGCCGCGACGCTCGCCGCGATCGTGGCAACCAGCCTGTACCTCATTCGATCGAATCGGCAGCTCTTCGCCCGGCTCGCCGCGCTGTCCGACGAGCGGCGCGAGCTGGCGCAGATGATGATCACGACCCGCGAGTCCACCTTGCGCGAGATCTCGCGCGAGCTGCACGACGAGTTCGGCCAGATCCTCACCGCGATCGGCTCGATGCTCGGCAGGGCCGGCAAGCAGGCCCCCGAGGGGTCGTCTTTGCGCAACGACGTTCGGGAGATCGCCGAGGTGGCGCAGACGGCGCTCGACGGCGTGCGCGGGCTGTCGCAGACGTTGCACCCCTCGATTCTCGAGGAGCTGGGCCTGGCCGCCACGATCGACTGGTACATCTCGACCGTCGAGAAGCAGCTCGGGATCACCGTCGCTCTCGAACAGGCCGGCTCGCCGGCGCCGGTCGATTCGACCAGGGCGATCCACGTGTACCGCATCCTGCAGGAAGCGTTGAGCAACGTCGCCCGCCATTCAGGAACCACCCGCGCCGTCGTGCGCCTGCGGTTCGACACGGGTAAACTGGACCTCGAAGTCGAAGACCAGGGCCGCGGCCTCGACCTCGGCACCGCGCGCCGCGGGCTGGGGCTGGTGGCCATGCGGGAGCGCGCCTCCCTCGTCGGCGGCACGCTGGAGTTCCTGCGTCCGGCGCGCGGCGGCACGCGCGTCCGATTCTCGATGCCTCTATGAGCGAACGCATCACCGTGCTGCTTGCCGACGATCACGCGCTCGTGCGGCGCGGCTTCCGGCGCATCCTCGAAGACGACCCCTCGATCTCCGTCGTCGGCGAAGCCGGTAACGGCGACGAGGCGGTCCGCATGTTCGAGGAGCTTCGGCCGGACGTGGTCGTGATGGACGCCGCGATGCCGGGGTCGAGCGGCCTGACGGCGACGCGCGAGATCCTGAAAGCCGCGCCGAAGGCCGCGATCCTCATGCTCAGCATGCACTCCGAGGAGACGCTCGTGCGCCAGGCGATGGCCGCAGGCGCGCGCGGCTACATCCTCAAGAACGCCATCGATCTCGATCTCGCGGACGCCGTGAGGCGCGTCGCGGCCGGCGAAACGGTCCTCGACCCAGAGGTCGTACGGCCCGAGCCGCTGGCGGGCGAGCGAACGCGGCGCCTGACGCCGAGAGAGACGGAGGTCCTTCAGCTGATCTGCAACGGTCTCTCGAACCGTGAGATCGCGGCAAGGCTGGACCTCAGTGTCAACACCGTTGCCGTGCACCGCGCCAACATCATGAACGCGCTCGGCGTCCACAAGACAGCGGAGCTCGTCGTCTACGCGCTGCAGCACGGGCTCGTGAATCCTTTGTGAACCGCCGGGACTTCCTGCGCGTCGCCGGTTCGGGCGCCGCAGCCTCGATGCTGCCGCTTCAGGCGCTCGCACAGCCGCCGCTCGCGTTCCGGCTCGTGGACGTCACTGCGTCCGCCGGGCTGCGATTCCGTCACACGAGCGGCGCGTACGGAGGCAAGCTCCTTCCCGAGACGATGGGCTCGGGGTGCGCGTTTCTGGATTACGACGCGGACGGCTGGCCCGACATCCTGCTCGTCAACGGCAGGGACTGGCCCGGCCACGTCAGGCAGCGCTCGACGCTTCACCTGTACAGGAACAACCGCAACGGGACCTTTACCGACGTGACCCGGGCCGCGGGCCTCGACGTCGAGATCTACGGGATGGGCGTCGCCGTCGGCGACTACGACAACGACGGCTTCCCCGACGTCCTCATCACGGCGGTCGGCCAGAACCGGCTCTTTCACAACACCGGCAAAGGGACCTTCGTAGATGTCACGCGCTCGAGCGGCCTTGGCGGGCGCGAGGCGTTCAGCACGTCGGCGATGTGGGTCGATTTCGATCGCGACGGACTGCTCGACCTGTTCGTCTGCAATTACGTGCGCTGGTCGGCCGAGCACGACGTCTTCTGCAGCCTCGACGGGAAACAGAAGTCCTATTGCACGCCGGAGGCGTACCGCGGCGAGACGAGCTGGCTGTTCCGGAACCGCGGCAACGGCATGTTCGAAGACGTCACGGCGACGTGCGGCATCTTCAACTCGAGCGCCAAGTCGCTCGGCGTGGCGATCGTGGACGACGACCAGGACGGCTGGCCCGACATCTTCGTGGCCAACGACACGCAGCCCAACAAGCTGTACCGCAACCTGCGCAACGGCCGGTTCAGGGACGTCGCGCTCGAAACCGGCGTGGCGTTGAGCGCCGATGGCAAGGCACGCGCAGGGATGGGTGTTGACTCGGGCGACTTCGACAACTCCGGACGGATGGGCCTTGCGGTCACCAACTTCGACAACGAGATGATCGGGCTCTACCGGCCGCAGGCGTCGGGTGCGTACGCCGACATCGCCACCCGCTCCGGCGTCGGCGCGGCCTCGCTCAACCGCCTCGGCTTCGGGTGCCTCTTCGCCGACCTCGATCTCGACGGCGCGCTCGACCTGGTCGTCGCCAACGGCCACATCGACGACACAGTCCGACACATTCGGGGCAACGTCGGCTACGCGCAGGCGCCGCTCCTCTTCCTGAACCAGGGCAACGGGTCGTTCCGCGACGTCGCGCCGCAGGCCGGCAGCCCGTTCGCCACGCCGCGCGTGGGCCGCGGCCTCGCGTGCGGCGACTTCGATCGCGACGGGGACGTCGATCTCCTGATGACGACCAACAACGGCCCCGCCGTCCTCTTTCGCAACGATCAGACCGGAGGGCGGCGCAGCGTGAGGTTCCGGCTGCGCGGGACCGAGTCCAACCGCGACGCCATCGGCGCCACCGTGCGCGTCTTCCACGGCGGCACCGGTCAGACGAGGATGGTCAAGAGCGGGTCGAGCTACCTGTCGCAGTCCGAGCTTCCGGTGACCTTCGGCGTCGGCACGCGGGATGTCATCGACCGCGTGACCATCGCCTGGCCGAATGGGCGGAAGGAGGAGTTCACGAAGGTGGCGACGGGGAAGCAGTACGACTGTACGGAAGGCAAAGGGCTCACGGAGAGCTCTCGATGACTCCCAACTCCCAAAATGACCTGGCATTGCGGCTGCATGTCGTGATGTGAGCGTCTGACTGGATACTCTGAAAACGTTCGATGGTGCAGTTTCTCAGCAAGCGAGGACCAAAAGGGGCGGCAATTTCGTATCAGTTGCTGCGTGGAAGTTGGAGACTGGAGCTGACATGAAGACCCTTGCGTCGA
>DASTDQ010000013.1:0-5501 GCA_035710305.1 Vicinamibacterales bacterium
GACTACATCACGAAGCCCTTCCGCCTCGGCGAAGTGGTCGCCCGCGTGAACGCCTTCCTGCGCCGCAGCACGGCCAGGCAGGGGACGACGTGCCGATTCGGCCCGTTCGAGCTGAAGCGCGACGCCCACAGGCTCTTTCGCAACGGTCGGGAGATCGAGCTGACGGCCAAGGAGTTTCAGCTGCTGGCGTTCTTCGCCACGCGTCCGGGCCGCGCGCTGACGCGCGACGACATCATGAATCACGTCTGGGGGCTGTCGGTCGCCGTGACGCCGCGCAGCATCGATCGCTGCGTCGCGACGCTGCGCGCCAAGATCGAGGCGGACTCCAGCCAGCCGACCTACATCCACACCATCCGAGACGTCGGCTACCGCTTCGAGCCGGGGGACTGAGGCCCCCCCTCGTGCGCAAGCGCCGAGAGCTTCCTGCCGAGGTCGTCGGCTGCCGGGCCGTTGACGTTCGCGAGCACCGTCACGGTGACGCCGCTGTCCGGGTAGTACGCCAGAAAGCTGTTGAAGCCGTTGATGCCGCCGTTGTGCGAATACCTCGTCCGCGCGTCCACCTTCGTGATGACGATGCCGAAGGCGTAGTCGTTCTTGGCGGGCGTCAGCATCTTCGCGAGCGATGCGGCCGACAACACCTTTCCGCCGAACAGTGCCTGATTCCAGCGATGCAGGTCTTCGGTCGTCGAATAGAGCGCGCCCGCCCCGTGGGGAATGGTCATGTGAAGGAACGCCGCGTTGACGGGGGGCCCGCCTTGACGGGCGCTGTATCCGGCAGCGCGGCGCGGGATGAGAGCCGAATTCGAGTCGTAGCCGGAGCCGGTCATTCCGACCGGCTTGAAGATGTTGTCCTGCAGAAACTGCGCGTAGGTCTGCCCGCTGATCTTTTCGACCAGGTAGCCGAGGAGGACGTATCCGGAGTTGCTGTAGTTCATCTTGTCTCCGGGCGCGAACTCCAGCGGTTTGTCGCGGAATCGCCCGACCAGCTTTTCCGTCGTCACCTCGAGTGACATCGTCGCCTGGTAGTCGGGAAAGCTCGTGAAGCTCGGGATGCCGGAGGTATGCGTGAGCAGGTGGAAGATTGTCACCTTGTCCCACGCGGCCGGCGCGTCTGGCAGGTGCTTGCGCACCGGATCGTCGACCGAGAGCCGGCCGCGCTCTTCGAGCAACAGTATTGCGGCGGCGGTGAACTGCTTGGTGATCGATCCAATTCGGAACCGCGTTGCCGGGGTGTTCGCAACCTCCAATTCGAGATTGGCGTACCCGTAGCCTTTGTTCAGCAGGATCTTCTCGCCTCGGGCCACGAGGACCGTTCCCATGAAACGGTTGCCCGGCAGCTGCTCCTGGACGACCTGCTCCATCCTCGAGGTGTCCTGCCCGAAGCAGGTGGCGAAGGAAACGAGAACGATGACGAGAGCGCGGGCCGCGTCACCGGCCCTGTAGACGCGCGGCATGTCGTGCCTCCGGCAAGATCGTAGAGCGGAGGCTTCAGCCTCCGCGGACTACGTGAGTGGATGGTGTCAGGGCCTGGTAAAGGGTACGCCCTCTCTGAGGATCTTCTGGAAGCGCTCGACTTCGACGTTGTTCTCGGCGCAGACGTATTCCTGGAGGCGCGTCCCTTCGCGATGCATCAACGTCGTGTGGATGGTCCACGGCTGCGTCAACACCTTGGGATCGTCCATCGTCACCTCGAGGTTGATCTGGTCCTTGTCGATGCGCGTATAACGCTCGGTGACGTGCAGCGCCTCGGAATGAAACGTGCCGGTGCTGGTCAGCCAGCCCTTGTCGTTGAAGCCGACCACGTCCACGACGAGCGTGTCGCCCTCCCATCGCCCGACCGAATCGCCCATGTAGGTCGGGACGAGATCGGCCGGGTGCTCGGCGTCGATCGGGATCACGCGGAACACGCTCATGTACTCGTACAAGATCACGATCCTGGCCGGGGTTTGTACGATCTGAATCGGGAAGAGGCCCACGATCGTGTTGCGGGGCACGCCCAGCGGGAGGCACAGTCCGGCCGGGTCGTCGATGCCGCGCCGCTTGAACGATTCCATCACGCGCGCGGCGGCCCACGGCTGATACGGCGCAGGATCGGTGATGACCTGCTGCGAGCCGAGACTCGGCGGCGCATCGGGATCGAGCCCCGTGCCTCCGACGCCCAGCCCGGAGTTGGCTTCCTCCCACGTGCCGCGCCGGCCGTTGCCGCCCTGCCAGACGCCGGTCAGATCCGGCTTGCCGTCAGGGGTGCGCGGGACCGCACCAGCCACCGCTGATTTCGCACCGTCGCTCACGGTCGGGGCCTGAGCGGTACACGACGCGCACCATAACCCCGCGACGATCGGTATCACCAGAGCACGCCGTGTCATGGCACCTTCACCGGGGGCTTCTGCCCCTCGCCGGTGCCGGCAGGAGGTCCGTAGAACAGCTTCTTGCCATTGGCGAAGGTCACTTCACGGGCGTGCGCGGAGCGGCTGCCGTCCCTGGCGAGCCAGCCGAAGACGCTCACCGTGTCGCCGACCTTCATCGTGACGTCTTTCTTCCATCCCGTGCGATAGAGCGCGTTGACCGTGTAGCCGGAGAGTTGCCAGCTGACGGTGCGCCCCTTCTCGTCTTTCACGTCGAGGGAGAAGTGGCTGTGCGGATTGGTCCATTCGATCTTCGTGACGACGCCCTTCAGCGTGATCGGCTTGCTGCCGTCGTATTCGGCGCCGAAGGAATGATGCGCGGGCGCGGGGCTCGCGAGCAGCCATCCGAACGCCGCCAGGCACACGATGAAAGCACGTCTCATGGCTTCACCTGTCGTAACTCAAAACTCAAAACTCAAGACTCAAAACTCACTACTACCGAGGCCGGCATCGCGCCGACTTGTTCGACGGATCGGTCGGGTCCAGTCCGCGGCCCGGGCCGCGCACGTCCCGGTATGCGCGATGGCAGTTCGCGCAGGCGTCGGCCAGATCACCCGTGGCGTCCGACACCGCCTCCTGCTTTCGCGACTGCGACGCCCGATAGACCTTCCGCGCAACCGCGATCATCTCCTCAGTGTATTTGACCCAGTCCGCATCGGTCACCGGAGCGGGACGTCCGTTCTCGCACCGCATGCCCGGCGTCAGCATCAAGGGGGAGGCGTCGGCAAGCGCGATCGCCGCGTTGTCCACCAGCTGCCAGCCGCCGTAGATGCCAGCGCCCCAGTCAACCCATGAGAAGCCGCTCGACTGTGCGCCGGGAGCAGGCGGCGGCGCCGGGGCGCCAGGGTCGCGCGTCTGCACGGTGAAGATCAGGTTCGAATTCGGGAAGAAGATCCCGCGCATCAGCTGCGCCATGTTCCCGAGCGGTGGATAGACGCGAGCCGGGGCGGCCGCTCCGCCTTTGTCCGTAGCGGCGCCTTCGGGCCACATGATGCGGCTCAGCGCGGCATCCTCGGAGGGAAGCTCCGTGTTGCCGGACGGGAAGCCGACGGCTTTCAGGAGGTGGGCCACCAGATCCGCCGACTCCTGCGCCGAAAGGCCGGGAGCGTCGGGCGGCATCGTGTTGCCGATCTTGCTGGCGAGCTCCGACAGCGGCTGCTGCTGCCATCGGCCGGCGAAGGCGCCACCGGTCAGCGGCGGGCCCTGGGCGCCTTCCATCTCGCTGCCGTGGCACGACGCGCACACCTTGCCGTAAATCGACTGACCGCGAGCCGCCTGCGCGTCGGTGTAGACGCCGTCGCGCGCCGTTCGCGAGGCCTGCGCGTGTGCCAGAGCCACGACCCACGCCATCAGCGCGGCCGTCGTCAGCACCCTGACGAGCACCATGATGCCTCCGGGGTTCCGATGATTCGGGAGACAGGATACATCCGTACGAAGGTGCGAAGGTGCGAGGGTGCGAAGGTGCGAAGGTGCGAAGGTGCGAGGGTGCGAGGGTGCGAGGGTGCGAGGGTGCGAAGGTGCGAGGACCGTCATATACTCTCTCCGTTTTTGGGACCGGAGACCGTAGACCGTAGACGGAGGAGGAACTCCATGTCCAGACTCATCCTCGTTGTGGTTGCGAGCGCCCTGATCGCGCCGCCACATCTCGCGGCGCAGCAATCTTCCGTTCTGGACGCGGCGGCCAAGGCCCTGGGCACGACCGGCCTGCGATCGCTGCAGTTCACGGCCACGGGCCAGGCCTTCGTGCTCGGCCAGCCGCCGACCGCGGCTGAACCCTGGCCGGTGAGGCCCATCAAGAGCTACCAGGTCAGCATCGATTACGGCAGCAACTCGATGCGCGTCGAGCAGGTGCTGACGATGCCGACGCCGCAGCCGCGGGGGGGCGGAGCTCCTTTCGCGGGCGAGCAGCGTCAGGTGCAGTTCGTGAGGGGCGCGTTCTCGTGGAACGAGACGCCGCCCGCCGCCGGTTCGCAGACGCCTGGCATCCAGCCACAGCCGGCCGCGGCCGTCGAGCGGATCCTGTGGATGTGGGCGGCATCCCCGCAGGGAGCGATCAAAGGGGCCGCCAGCAACGCGCGGGTTCGCACGGTTGCGAGCGGCGCGGAGGTGAGCTTCACGGTTGCCGCGCGGTATCCCGTGGCGGCCCTCGTCAACAAGGCGAACCAGGTCGAGCGCGTGCAGGCGACCGTCGCCAACGACGTCCTCGGCGACATGCAGATCGTCACCACCTACTCGGGCTACAAGGATTTCGGCGGCATCCTGTTTCCCTCACGCATCGTCCAGACGCAGGGCGGCTATCCCACGCTCGACCTGACGGTCACGGCGGTTCAGACGAACCAGTTCGTGGACATCACGGTGCCCGACGCCGTCCGGAACGCGGCCGCACCGGCGCCGCCGGCGGCGACATCGCAGAAGGTCGCCGACGGTCTCTTCTGGATCACCGGCGGATCGCATCACAGCCTCGCCGCCGACATGGGCGATCACGTGGTCGTCGTCGAAGGGCCGCAGAACGAGGCGCGGTCGGAGGTGGTGATCGCCGAAGTAAAGAAGGTGATCCCGAACAAGTCGATCCGGTTCGTCGTCAACACCCACCTGCACTTCGACCACTCGGGCGGTCTGCGCACGTACGTGGACGAGGGAGCGACGGTCGTCACGCACCAGGGCAACATCGCGTTCTACGAGAAGGCGTGGGCGGCGCCCCGCACGGTGAGCCCCGACCGTCTGTCGAAGTCCGCGAAGAAGGCGGCGTTCCAGGGGGTCACCGACCGCTCGGAGCTGAAGGGCACGAACAACCGGGTGATCGAGCTGCACGTGCTGCGCGGCAATCCGCACAACGAGCAGATCCTCGTGGCGTGGCTGCCCGCCGAGAAGGTGCTGTTCCAATCCGACATGATCAACCCGCCGGCGCCGAACGCGACCGTGCCGCCGCCGACGCCGACGATCGCCAACTTCGCGGACAACCTGCGGCGGCTCAAGATCGATCCGGATCAGATCGTCGGAGGGCACGGCAACCGCATCGCGACGCGCGCCGATCTGAACACCGTCGCGGGCGTCAAGAACTAGTGGAGCGTATCAGCGAAACGTGAAGCGGGCCGC
>DASTDQ010000014.1:0-2632 GCA_035710305.1 Vicinamibacterales bacterium
TGGTGTGGGACGTCGATACCGAGCGTGAAGGATGGGTTCGCGTCTACCGGACCGGAACGTCAGCGACATTCACCGAGTACCGGCGCGGCGAGCGGGCCGAGGCGGAGCCGGCCTTGCCCGGCTGGTCTTTGCCCGTGGACGGTCTCTTCCCACCGGAGCATTGACGGCGCAGAAGGCTGACGTCAATCTCCTTGTCTCCGTGCCTCAGTGGTTCGTGCCTTCCACGGTAATGGTCGTCTTCACGGAATTGGCGATGAAGCACCCCTCGTGCGCCTTGTGGTGAAGCTGCTCCTCGACCTCCGGCGACGGCGGCGTGCCCACGTAGACGATGCGCGGGTGGAGGACGACCGAGCTGACCCACGAGACGCCGCGCTCGTTCTTCGTCAACAGACCGACAGCCTCGTCTTCGTAGCTCGCGACGTCAACGCCCTGACGTGAGGCGAACCAGAGGAACGTCAGCATGTGGCAGCTCGAGATCGACGCGACGTACGCCTCCTCCGGATCGACGAAGGCCGGATTGCAGTATGGAGGCTTGACGGCGGAGGGCGACGGCGACGCGGGGACCGTTGCCCCGCCGTCGAACGTCCAGGTGTGCTCGCGCGAGTAGCTCCCCTTGAGGAAATCGCCCTGCGAATGCGTCCATCTGACAGTGGCCTTGTGTTCGGACATGGTGGTTGGTGTAGGGGTTAGGGGTTAGGGGTTAGGGGTTAGGGGTTAGGGGTTAGGGGTCAGGGGTGAGGGGACAGGGCAGTCTCATACGCGCCGAGGACCTCTCGATTGAAGCACGCGAAGACCACACGATCCAGTGAGCCCGGGATGGCGGCCTCGGCTCGCACCGCGGCAACGGCAATCTCGGTCGCCTCGCGAAGCGGATATCCGAAGATGCCCGTGCTGATGGCTGGAAACGCGATGCTGGCGAGCTGGTGCTCGCGTGCCAGCGCAAGCGAGCTGCGATAGGCGGCCGCGAGCAGTGCGGCCTCGCCCGCGTTCCCGCCACGCCACACGGGGCCCACGGCATGGATCACGACCTTCGCCGGCAGCTTGAAGCCGCGTGTCAGCCGGGCCTGCCCTGTGGGGCACGGCGCCGCACGCGCGCAGGCCTCGGCGAGTTCCGGCCCGGCCGCCCGATGGATGGCGCCGCACACTCCCCCGCCGGGCGCCAGGCTCGTGTTGGCGGCGTTGACGATCGCGTCAACCTCGAGCGTCGTGATGTCGGCGAGCCGCGCCTCGATCAGCATGACATTTGGCGACACGGACGCTAACCACAGGCACAGAGAACACAGAGGATCTGAATCATCAGATCGAAGCAACACTCTGTGTCCTCTGCCACTCTGTGGTTAGCGTACGTCATCGGCATCTCCAGGGCTCGTCAAGCAATTCCCATCTCCGCATTCAAGCGCCCGACCAGATGCTTCCACGCCAGGTAGTAGATCCCCATGCCGATCGGCACCATCGGGAGGGCGAATTGCAGCTGAATGGTGAACACGTCGAACGCCCGGGCCAGTGCCACTCCCCCTGGGATCAGCAGGAGCACGAGCAGCGAGCCGTGCACGCCGACCGACCAGCGCACCCGGGATCGGATTCGAAGGTAGAGCATGTTCCAGGCACCCCAGACGTTGGGAACGATGGCCATCGGAAACAGGATCGCCCGCTCGAGCGGCGCCGTCGAGTACCCGAGCACGAACTGGTTTGGCACCTCGAAGTAGTAGCGCTGATAGGCATCCACCGTCACGATGACGAGCAGAAACAACGTGGGCACGACGATGCCCGCCATGTACGCGCGCAGGTATGGTCGGGGTCGCATGACGTCCTCCGTCAGAGATAGTAAGCAAGCGAGACGAGCCAGCCGGGAAACATCACGCCGGCGGCGACCACTGCGGCGGCGACCGCCAGGTCGAGCCACGACCACGCACGCGGCGGTCGGGCGCGATCAACGACGGCCGGCCACAGATCGCGTACCGGTCCGTCGCCCGGCACCGGCGGCATCGCCGATCGCAGCAGTGTCACGAGCCGGTCGTCGTCGGTCATGGTCGCACTCCACGTCGCGCCAGCTCCGTCCTCAGCAGGCCGGTTGCCCGGGAGACGCGAGACTTCACCGTGCCAATCGGGATGTCGAGCGCATCGGCGATCTCGGCGTAGGGCACTTCTTCCACCAGCGCGAGCGTCGCCGCCACCTGCAGCTTCGGCGGCAGACGCCGGAACGCGGCCACGATGGCGTCACGAACGTCCGGGTCCGGACCGCCCACGGCCGGGAGGGTGTCTTCTATTGCTCGCCACCTCGCGGCGCGCGCGTGCCTCACCGCGTCGAGCGCCGCGTTGGTCGCAATTCGGCGCATCCACGCGCCGAAACTGCGGGAAGGGTCGAACCGGCCCCTCGCCCGATACGCCCGCCAGAACGCTTCCACGAGCACGTCGTCCGCCGTGCCGGCATCGCGAACGATTCGCGCGATCCAGCGATGGACCTCCGACTGGAACCGGCGGAAGAGCGTTTCGAAAGCGGCCTGGTCCCCGTGCACGAAGCGCTCGAGAAGGTCGCTCTCGACCTCGTCCGGCATGGCCCTATCTGCCTTACTCGGCGGGGGTGGCAAAGGTTCCAGGGTCCGGCTGAAGCCGGACACTACGTACGAATCGA
>DASTDQ010000015.1:0-6239 GCA_035710305.1 Vicinamibacterales bacterium
AACGCCGGCGTGCGGATCTCTTCAGGCGCCGCGGCGCTCTGCGCGATGCCGTCGCCTGTCCCGATGTCGTGCAGCAGCAGGTCCGAGAAGAGGGGGACCGCGACGTGATGAAAGAGCGGACTCGAGCTCGGGCCGGTCTGCAGCACCGGCGTGTGGCACGTGGCGCAGCCGACCGCGGCAAAGACCTGTTCGCCGGTGCGGGCCGCCTCGTCGATCGGGCCGCGGCCGAGCGGGGCCAGCAGCCGCATGAAGCTGGCGAAGTTGTCGATGCCGCGCCGCCCGGTCCTCGGGTCCCTCCTGTCTTCTGGCTCGGGAATCAGGTCGCAGACCCGCATGCGGTCCGCCGTGACACCCATGGCCATCTCCTGCGAGAACACCTCGTTGGTGATCCCCATTTCGTTGCGATAGGCGTCGGCGCCGAACGAGAGCAGCGTCGCGTGCTGCGCCTTCCATCCGAAGCGCCCGACCCGTCTCTGCCCGGTCGCCGCGTCGGTCACGATCGAGGCGCGCCCGCTGACGCCGTCCCGATTGCGATCGACGGGATCCTCGAGCCCGAGGAGTGTCTCGTCTGGAATCGCTTCGACGAGACCGGCGCCGAAAAGCGGGATCGGCACACGCCGCGCGATGATCGTCGCATCCGACGGGATCACCGGCTGGCACGAATGGGCGGGGACCGAGAACAGGTGGAAGAGCGTTTCGCCGGAGGAGTCGAGGGCCACGAACTCCCCGCGCGATCCGCGCTTTGCCGCCCGCACCTCGGCAATCGAGCCCGTGCCGCCGACCGCCGGCACGCTGTGGCACACGGCGCAGCTCGCGCCGTTGAAGGCCGGGCCGAGCCCTTCTTCGGCGGTTTCCACCTCGAGGAAGTCGTCCAGGCCGAGCCGGAACTCCTCGAATTCGACGGGCGTGACACCGGGCAGCGGATCCCCGGGCAGCGGGGTACGAACCTGCGCGACGAGCAGGCCGCCCAGCAATGCGATTGCGCCCAAGGCCACGCCGGTCCGGCTGCCGCCTTCGCGCCTGGCGCTTCGGCGCCCAAGAAAGCCGGACACTACGTACGTCGGAGTCACGACCCCTCTCATTCCGCGGCGATGATGATGCCGCGCATGAACGAATGCCCGGCGCCGCACAGCCTCGAACACTCGAACGTGTAGCGTCCCGCGGCCGGCTGGAACATGACCGTCGCGACACCTCGTCCCCGCTTCGGCAGCTCCACGTCGACATCGGTGCCGATGATACGGAAGCCGTGCATGGTGTCCTCGCTGGTGAGCCGGATCTCGAGGCGCGTACCCGCCTTGACCTTGATCTCGGACGGATAGAAGCTGAAGCGCTCGGCGCTGATCTCGATGACCTGCGCCTGCTGCTGCGCCGCCAGATCGGGGCGCCAGACAGCGGCGACAGCGGCCACGCACGATACCACTGCGACGAGCGCCAGCGCAGCGGCCTTCCCCCCTGCCCCCTGCCCCCTGCCCCCCGCCCCCCGCCCCCTGCCCCCTGCCCCCTGTGTTTCCATCAGAACCACCACCCCAGCCCCGCGTTGAACGAGTTGGGCGCCTGGACGACCGTGCTCTTGCTTCCAACGACCGTGTAATCGACCTTGATCGCGACGTCGGGATCCGGCCAGTAGGTCGCGCCGACGACCCACGCGTTGCGATCGAACTGGGGAAGCGCCACGTAGCCGGGCGGCATGCGCCGCTGCGTGTTGAAGTCCTCGTACCTGACGAACGTGCCGACCTCGCCAAAGCGAGGCCTCGAGATCGCCCGGTACCCCGCCTCGAGATAGAAGCCGCCGATCGCCTCGGCGATGTTCGGGTTGACGCCGATTCTGAGCCCCAGCGCATCGTTCAACTGGCCGGCGTTGCCGATCCAGACCTGCGAGACCTGGCCCCGCAGCTCGAGACGGCCGCGTGCATACCGGGCATCGGCCTCGGCCAGCGAGACCGGCACGTCGAAGGTCGGCTGGAACTCGAAACCGGAGCGTCCGCTCCACCCGCTCGCGCCGACAGTGAGGCCGCGCACGCCGACGTACTCGAGCCGGCCGGTGACGCCCGGGCGCCTGATGTTCGACTCCGAGCCCCTCTGCCTCCCGCCGCGGAGGCCTTCGTCGGCGTCGAATTCAGCGGCATTCAGCGGTGCCACTACGAACGCGCGGTAGCGCCAGCCCCGCCCGATCTCCCCGTGCACGCCGGCGCCCACCTCGAACCAGGTCGTCGGGATGATGACCGTGTCGTTGAAGGGGCGCTCCACGCCGTAGAAGACCGGCGGCTCGTGCCGTTCGTTGATGATGCCGATTGGCATCAGCATCATCCCCGCGCGGACGTTGAAGGAACGGGAGATCAGAAAGTCGATGTACGCCTGCTCGAGCTCCAGCTCGCCGGCGTCTTCCAGCCCCTCGACGAGGGCGTGCTCGAGCTCCAGCTCTCCCACGAAACGGATGCGATCGGTGAAGGAGTGGGTGACGAGGAGGACGAAGCGGTGGAAGTCGAGGCGGCCGTCCTCGAACTCGGCGTTGTTGTAGTGCGCCTCCATGTAGCCCGAGAGCGCCGTGCGCGGCGGTTCCGACGACTGCGTGGTCTGCGCCTGCGAGGGCGCGGCCAGGAGCACGAGGATAGACGCCACGTGGACGAGCAGCTTGGACGCGGCCCGCGTCCCGATCGTCAGCCGCTTGTTGTTGCTGCCGCGCACGCGGACGCTGTCGGCCGCCGGGTCGCGCGCTTCCACTTCGATCGACTGTCCGGGCTTGAGGTTGTGCTGTTCGATGAAGCGCAGGAACTTCCTGTCCTGATCGATGACGCGCGTCACGGTGACCGTCGTGGCGAGGGGGCAGGTGAGGAGCGTCTGCATCTTCTTTGTCCTGACGAGGCCGTCGGCGGTCGGAATCGGATCGCCGTGGGGATCGACCTCGGGGCGCCCGAGCATCTCGTCGATCCGGTCGACGAGGCGATCGGTCACCACGTGCTCGAGCTGTTCGGCCTCGTCGTGGACTTCGTCCCAGGAGTACCCCATGACCTGCACGAGGAAGAGCTCGATGAGCCGATGCCGCCGCAGGACGAGCGCGGCCAGCTTCTGTCCGGCCGCCGTGAGCGCGACGCCGGAGTAGGGTTCGTATCTGACGAGGCCCGACTCCGCCAGCGTCTTGACCATCGTCGTCGCCGTGCCGGGGGCGACGTCGAGGGCGGAGGCGAGCTGCCCCATCGGGAGCAGGCGTTGGGGCGGGTCGAGGCTGGCGACCCCGGTGTAGATCGCCTTGAGGTAGTTCTCGACGGTGCTCGACGGCATGGCGTCCTGGGGTCAGATCTCTTTTTTGCAAGGGCGCAAAAATCAAGATCTGACCCCGGGAGTGTAGTTTGACTTTTGAAGCAGAACAAGATATTTTTTTGACTATTCAAAATCACACTGTTCCCGACGCGGCCGTGGAGCCAGTGGTTCCGGCGGCGGGGTCTGCCTCCGGGTGGCGGAGCGTGCCCAACGCCCCGAGCCTGCGCGAGGTCCACGGCTCGATCGCCGTGCCCGCGGATGCGGGCTTCTGGCGGAAGCTCTTCGCGTTTGCGGGGCCCGGCTACCTCGTCGCCGTCGGCTACATGGACCCTGGCAACTGGGCGACAGATCTTGCCGGCGGCGCGCGCTATGGCTACACGCTCCTCAGCGTCATCCTGATCTCGAACCTCATGGCGATCCTGCTGCAGGCGCTCGCCGTGAGGCTCGGCATCGCCAGCGGCCGCGATCTCGCGCAGGCCTGCCGCGACAGCTACTCCAAGCCGGTCACGATCGTCCTGTGGGTGCTCTGCGAAATCGCCATCGCCGCGTGCGACCTCGCCGAGGTGATCGGCGCCGCCATCGCCCTCAACCTGCTGTTCGGCCTGCCGCTCATCTGGGGGGTCTCGCTGACGGCGCTGGACGTGCTCCTGATCCTCTTCCTGCAGCACCGGGGCTTCCGCTACGTCGAAGCGCTCGTGGTCGCGCTCATCGTCGCCATCGCCGGGTCGTTCGCGATCCAGATCTGGCTCGCCCGGCCGGACGCGCTCGCCCTGGCGGTCGGCTTCGTGCCGCGCAGCGAGATTGTGACGAACCCGGCGATGCTGTACATCGCGCTCGGCATCCTCGGCGCGACCGTCATGCCGCACAATCTCTACCTGCACTCGTCGATCGTGCAGACGCGGCAGTACGTGGACACGATAGCGAGCAAGAAGGAGGCGATCCGGTTCGCCACCCTCGACTCGTCGATCGCGCTGATGTCGGCGCTCTTCATCAATGCCGCGATCCTCATCGTCTCGGCGGCCGTGTTCCATGGGACGCCGCACGAGTCGGTCGCCGACATCGGCGATGCGCACCAGCTCCTGTCGCCGCTGCTCGGCACGAGCGCCGCCGGAATCCTGTTCGCGGTGGCGCTGCTCTGCTCGGGCCAGAACGCGACGCTGACCGGCACGCTCGCGGGGCAGATCGTGATGGAGGGTTTCGTCAACATCCGGCTCCGGCCGTGGCTGCGGCGCCTCATCACGCGCCTCGTGGCGATTGTCCCGGCGGTGATCGTGGTGAGTCTCTACGGCGAGCAGGGGACGGGAGCACTCCTGGTGCTCAGCCAGGTCATCCTCAGCCTGCAGCTGCCGTTCGCGGTCTTTCCTCTCGTGAGCTTCACGAGCAACAGGCACAAGATGGGCGCCTTCGTTGCGCCGCGGTGGGTACAGATCCTCGCCTGGACCGTTGCCGTTATCATTGCGGGGCTCAATGTCTGGCTGTTGTTCCAGACGTTTGTCGCATAGCCGTGTACCGCAAGATTCTCGTTGCCGTCGAAAATTCCGGCGCCGATCGCACCATCCTGACGCACGTGCGCCAGCTCGCGGCGCTCACGGGCGCCGAAATCCTCCTGGTTCACGTCGCTGACGGCTGGGCCGCCCGTCATTTCGACCAGTTGAAGCTGCGCGAGTCAGAGGAGATGAAGATCGACCGCGCCTACCTCGACCAGCTCGCGACGGAGCTGAGGGCGGGGTCGCTCACGGTGGCGACCGAGCTGGCGATGGGAGATCCGGCCACCGAGCTCATTCGCCTGGCCGAAGAGCGCAAGGTCGATCTCATCGCGATGTCCACCCACGGACATCGCTTCTTCAACGACCTGCTGCGGGGCACCACGGTGACGAAGGTCCGTCACGTGGTGAAGATCCCGATCCTGCTTCTGCGCGCACAATGACGCCGGTTGAAGCAGCGCGTCATTGCGCGCGCAAACTCCCAACTCCCAACCTCCAACTCCCAACTTTCTGAATTCGGGAAGCGATTGGGAGTTGGGTGTTGGGGGTTGGGAGTTAAGTTACCGCTCCAGCCAGGGCTCGAGCGCCCGCATCAGGAACTCCAGTACGTCCTCCTCGCTCAAATCCTGAGGCGGCGTGCCCGGCTTGACCGGCAGTTCCTCGTCGATGGTGTGCGAGCCGCGCGTCCGGCGGATGCGGCCCACGAGCTGAGGCTCGTCCGTTCCGGTCTGCAAGCCGAGCTCGACGTAATCGTCACGTCCGTGCTCGAACGACAACCGGACTCCACGGCCCGGCGTGGACACCGTGAACGGATAGTTCTCCGCCTTGAGGGCCTGGGCGATCTGACGTGCCACGGGCGCCGCCACGCGCTCGAGGAAATCCCCGTAGATCTTGTCGGCCTCGTCAACTCTGGCCCGGCGCTGCCGCGCCCGCTCGCGCGCCGCTGCCATCGCGGCCTGAACGCGGCGCCGAACGGCTGATGTTTCCAATTACGCCCTCCAAGGACCATCATTTCACGGCGGTCGACGGAATACGTCACGTACGTGAACCACAGAGGCACGGAGAACGCAGAGCCGAATCTTCAAACTCTGTGTGCTCTGCGTCTCTCTGTGGTTAACGTCCGTGTCAGATTACTCGTTCCCTCCCGAGGCGTTCGATTTCGTCGCTTGCGAAACCCAGCTCGCGCAGCACCGCGGTTGTATGCTGCCCGAGCGTTGGAGGCGCCGTGCGCACCGATCCCGGCGTCTCCGACAGCTTGATGGGAACGCCCAGGACCTTGAGCGTGCCCGCGGTCGCATGCTCGACGGCCGTCACCATGTCCCGCGCGAGCACCTGCGGATCGGCAAGCACCTCGTTGACGTCTCGCACCGCGCCCGAGGGCACGCCCGCCTCCGTCAGGATTTCGATCCAGTACGCCCGCGGCCGGGATCGGAGCGCCGGCGCAAGGCGCGCGCGCAGCTCGGCGTGGTGGACGACGCGAGCGGGATTGGTGGCGAA
>DASTDQ010000016.1:0-2933 GCA_035710305.1 Vicinamibacterales bacterium
GCGGATCCCGCTCGCCGCCCAGAGCCACGACGGCGTCGCCAGCGTGAGGGTGGGATCGCTGACGACGGCACGCGGCGCGATTCCCGGGTCGCGCAGGGCATGCTTGATGCGCGTTCGCTCGTCGGTCACCCCGGCAACCGACGTGAACTCGCCCGCCGACAGCGTCGTTGGAATGGCCACGTGCCGCGGGACGGCGTCTGTTGACGCACCCCCCGCGGTGAGCAGCGAGTGGATCGCAGCCTTCACCGTATCGATCGGGCTTCCGCCGCCCAAGCTGACGACGCCATCGACCTCGTGCCGTTCGATCAGCGCGATCAGCTCCGTGACGGTACTGGAAGGGACATGCTGCCGGGCGCCGGTGAACACGGCCGCGCACCGATCGCCAAGAGGGTGGGTGATGCGCTCGAGGAGCCTCGACGATCCGAGTGTCTTCCCCGTGACGACCAGCGCGCGCGTGATGCGCTGGCGATCGATCTCATCGGCCAGCGTGTCGACGGTATCGGGGCCGGAGATGACCCGCTCGAGTCGCGGAAACTCGAATTCCTTTCGCGTGTAACTCAAAACTCAAGACTCAAGACTCAAAACTCAGAGGCGACGTCAACGCCGGTGTCTGGCGAAGTCTGCTTTCGTCCGTGACGGCACGACGCCCCGCGCGGCGGCGGCCATGGCCACCGGCTCCAGTTCTGGCACAGGCGTTGGCTCGCGCCTGGGACGATTGGCGTCGGGCAGGACGACCGGCTCGAGCATCGACAGGATCTCGGCGCGTTGCGATTCGTACCAGGGAGGCAGATTGAGCCTGGTTCCCAAATCCTCGGGCGATTCGTCCCGATAAAACCCGCCCTGCGCGCTGGCCGTGCACTCGACGAGGATTCCGCCCGGCGACCGGACGTACATCGAGTGAAAGTAGTAGCGATCCTTCACGTCCGACGCGTCGGTATACCCGAGCTCTTCGTACAGCGCCTTCTGTGCCAGCAGCGCCTCGTCGTCGTCAACCTCGAAGGCGATGTGATGGAAGATGCCGGCCCCGAAGCCCCAGCTTCCCGGGGCGCGATCGGGTTCGTGATGCAGGTCGATGACGCGCCCGGGCGCGCACACGGGAGCCTCGAAGCGGTGATACGGTCCGTCGACGCCGATCTTGAGGAAGCCCATGGCCTCGACGAGGAACCGTTCCTGTTGCTCGACGTCGCGCACCGACATCACGGCGCCGAAGAAGCCGCGCGTGGCCACGTCCTCGCTGATCTCGTTCGTCGTCCAGGGACGCCGGGCATCGCCGGCCTCGACGATCTCGAACAGCAGCCCCGCCGGATGCCGTGCGAGGATGAACTTCTCCGCGAATCGCTCCTGGACGCCGGAGTGCTCGACGCCGTGCCGCGCGAAATGCTCCATCCAGAACTGAATCGTGCCTGCCGGGACCGAGTAGCCCATGGCCGATACCTGCCCGGAGCCCCGGCGGCCCTGCTTGCGGCTGTACGGAAACGACGTGGCAATCGACCCGACGTCGGCGTCTCGATTGCCGTAATAGAAGTGGTAGATCGGAATGCTCCCGTCGAGCAGCACGTTCTGCTTGACGAGGCGCTGCCCGAGCACGCCGGTGCAGAAGTTCACATCCTCCTGTGCAGGCCCCGGGCACAGGGTGATGTGATGGATGCCTTTGACGAGCGCGCTCATCGGCTGGACCCTGAACTCGCATCATAAGCGACCGCGCGCGACGTAGTCGAGATCGCGGGTATGGAAAGGGAAACGGAAGACCGAAGAAAAAGGGGCACGCCACCCGCGGAGGAGGGCGGCGCGCCCCGCCGGACGATCCCGAACCAGACGCCGGGACGGCATCGGGTTCTACGACACGTCAGGCATCACGTGGACCTGCAGCGAGCGGCCCAATTGTCGCGCTCAGCGCCCGTGCTTTCGCTGTGCGAAACCTTTTTCCTGATGCGGAGAAAAACGTTACACGCGGGATCCACTGCTGTCAAGAACTGACAGATCACTCCTTTTCGCTATAATCTCGATCGCTTCGCATGGCGAAAAATAGCCGGGCAGAATTCGTCGCGTCCCTCGAGCGCGGGTTGCGCGTCCTCTCGACGTTCTCGCGCGCACATCCGCAACTGACCTTGAGCGAGGTGGCCGCGCTCACCGACCTGACACCCGCGACGGCCCGGCGATCCCTGCACACGCTCGAGATGCTGGGATACGTCGGACGCACCGGCCGCCGGTTCCTCCTGCGGCCGAAGGTCCTCGCGATCGGGACGGGGTACTTGAGCGCCATCAACGCGGAAGTCGTCCTCCAGCCGTTTCTCCAGGAGGTCGTCAACGAAGTGGGCGGCAGCTCCTCGGTCACGGTTCTCGACGAGGTGGACATCGTCTACATCGCGCATGCCTCGCTGAACCGCATGATCAGGCTGACGGCGGGGGCGGGCTCGCGGTACCCGGTGTATCCAACGTCGATGGGGCGGGTGCTGATGGCGTTTCAGCCCGAGTCGGCAATCGAAGCGTATTTCCAGCGCGCCACGCTCCGGAAGCTGACCGAGCACACCGAGACCGACCAGGGCTTGCTCCGGCGGATCCTCAAGGACGTGCGAACGAAGGGCTACGCGGCGATACAGGACGAGCTCGACTACGGCATCGTGTCCGTGGCGCTGCCGATCTTCGGCCCCCACGGACGGATCGTGGCGGCGGCAAACTGCTCGGATGTGACCAATCGCCTGGATCGCGACACGATGATCAAGAAGCGGCTGCCGGTGCTGCGGCAGGCCGTGCGGCGGATCGAAGGGATGCTGACACAGCATCCCGAGCTGACCAACTCGGTCGAATCGCTCGCCTCGGACTACGCGCGCAGCAACGGCGTCGCGCGCGTCGGGGACGCGACGGATCGGAACGAGCGCCGCGTCCCGCTGCGGGCCTCGCGGCGATAAAAGGGGTCGGGAGTCAGAAAAGGG
>DASTDQ010000017.1:0-3357 GCA_035710305.1 Vicinamibacterales bacterium
GACGAAGACTGGCCTGGCCACGGGTCTGAATCAACAACCGTAACCCCTCTTCGACCACGGCGCGCTTGGTCCTTGCCCCGCTGCTCCGCATCGCCTGCCGCATCAGCCGATCGTCGATGTCGAGGTTGGTCCGCATGATCCGTATGTGTAAGGATCGCACAATCGTGTGTATCCATCAACGCACGCGCGCGCGTCCTGCGAGCCCCCCAGTAACCGCGGATGAGCTCCTCGAGGGTCAGCCCCCGCGAGTTGCGCGGCAGCACGCCGCGCGAAACGTCCCCCGGGAACGCCCTGTGCGCAGTTTTGCACAGACGCCTCACGCACGGATCCGTTGGCGTACGGCTCGTTTTTCGATCATCCCGCCATGCATTCCGTAGGCCCGGGCCTCCAGAGAGTCATGCACAGGACCACAGCGTGTTGCTCGCGACTGTGGCGGAGGAGTCCGTTATGTCAACGCCTGATGTGCTTGTCTCGCGCGTGAAGGGGGAGTACCGCGAGATGCCCGTCGCGACTACGACTCCGAAGAGGGTGAAGGCGGCCTGCGGATTGCCGTGCCAACGCGGTCAGCGACCGTTGGCGGCCGGCGGCGGACTTCGCCGGCTGCCAAGGCGCTGGCGGAGAAAGGGCGCAATCGTGTCGGCCGCCAGTTTGTTGCCGGCGAGATTCCAGTGCGTGTCGCGCGGCTTGTACAGCCGGGTGGGCGCGTGCTTCAGGAATTCCGGCAACAGATCCAGGTACGCGATGCCGTCGGCGGCGAGCGCCTCGGCGAGCAGCCGGTTCGGACGGGCGAAGTCGAAGTCGCCGGGTCCGGCCCGATAGGCCCGGACCACCTGGGCCTGAAGGGCCGCGTCAACCTGCAGCTCGTCGGGGACGATGACGACGGCCAGATCCGCGCCCGCCCTCCGCGACGTCCGCTGTATCTCCCGCAGGGAGTCGAGCACCGCGGGCATCCACGTGTCGAGCAGCGGGTTGCCGATCTGGTGAATCCGTGCCCGATCGACTTCGATCTCGAGAAAGCGATCCTCCCCGTAGGTGGGCGCGTCGTCCCGGTACTCCGTCGCGCCCGGATCGAAGCCGGCGACGGAGGCGGACCCGGCAGTGGCGAGACGCCACAGGAAATAGAAAAACGTGGCCGCGGAAGACCGTTCGTAGGCGCGCGTGACATCGGCCTCGAAGTCGTTCCCGATGAAGAAAGACACGAGCACGAGGTCCGGCGAGAAGGCGAGCCCCTCGCCGGCGAGCATCCGTCGATAGTCGCGCGGCCCCGTGGCCGACACGCCCATGTTGATCACGTCCACCCGGCCCTCGCGGCCGAGATCGTTCTCGAGAAGCGTCAGGTAGTTCGCCGAGTACGGCACAACGCCGACGGTCACCGAGTCGCCGAGGGCGACGACGCGACGCACACCCGGCGGCTTTGCGGGCGCGTGCTCGACATCGTTGAAGCCGCGCGAGTTGAGGTGTGAATCGAAGAAGCGTGCGCCGGGCCGTCCGCGGAAACGGTCGTCGGCGCCGACCGACAGGATCGGCGTCGGATAGACGGCGTTGAGGACCCTCAGGCCGCCCTCGAGCAGGACGACCGTGATCGCCGCGCTCCAGACATAGGGCGAGACCAGCCCCCAGTGTCCCCCGGTCCACATCGCCGCGCCGGTCACGAGGACAGGCGTCAGGACAAGGACGGCAATCGTCGAGGCGGGCACCCAGAAGTGGTACGGCGTCGCGACCGCACCGACAAACGCGGCCAGCGGAAGGGCCGTCGCCGCGGCCATCAGAAGCCGCTCCCTCGCGGCCGTCATCCGCGACAGCCGGCGCGCCACGACGGCCGCACCAAGGCCCGCCAGGACGAAGAGGCCGAAACGGGGGGCGAGTCCGGCCCATCCCTGCTCGGCGAAGAAGCGCCGGGCCGCCTCATCCGACACGACCGTCGCCCGCGGGAACTTCGGGCTGATGCCGTAGTAGTTGTGCACGCGGACGCGCACGTCGAAGGTCGCGTCGGCGGGTCCCTGCACGCGAAACCCGAGCCGGTTCGTGCCGGCGCGCGTGAGCGCGGCAGGCACGGCGACGATCGAGCGCTTTATCGCATACAGCGTGTCCGGACGCAGACGAGACAGCTCAGTTCCGTTGACGTCCACCGCCACGTCCGCGCTGCCGGTGCCGGAGGTGCGAACGATGACCCCGATCTCGAGGTACAGCGACTCCGCGGAAGGAAGCTCGAAGGACCAGTCGGCAGTCCTGCCCTGCAGCTCGACCCGTCGTTCGAGCGGCTGGAAGGACTCGTGGTGCAGGGCGGTCGCCGGGACCGCCAGCGCAATCGCGAACGCCAGGAGCCGCGCGACATGGCGCCCGTTTCCCCCGGCGCCACTGTTGAGCACGACGACATTATGCTTCGCCACGGTGAGCTGCCGCTCGACACATCCTTGCAGTTGGCCGTGCTATCCTTCCGGCTTTTGCGAGGGAAACATGGTCCTGACAAAGTCCGAGCTCATTGGATCGTTGAAGAACGAAGTACGCATCCTGCTTCATCTGGCGAGCAAGATCGATCGCGGCATGCTCGACTACCGCCCGACGCCTAAACAGCGCAGCACGCTCGAACTGCTGCAGTACCTGTCGATCATGGGACCGTCCCTCATCGAGGCCGCCAGGCGCGGAGCGTTCGACCCTGCCGCCTGGACCGTGGCCGAACAAGCCGCGTCGGCACGTGATTTCGACCAGACGATTGCCGCGATTACGGCGCAGACCGATAGCTACGCGAGACTGTTGACCGATCTGTCTGACGCCGATTTCCGCGCCGAGATCACGATGTTCGGCGACACGACCACGCGCGGCGCCTTCATCGTCAACCTCGTGCTCTGCGGGTGCGCGGCTTACCGGACGCAGCTGTTCCTGTATCTCAAGGCGTGCGGGCGTGAGGAACTGAGCACGGTGAACCTGTGGGCGGGCCAGGACGCGGCGGCGGCGGTGTGAGTTGACCGCGAAGGCACGAAGAGTCAGCGTCAGTGCGCCGGCGTCTTTGCCGGTTCGAGGTTCGGCAGGAACCAGGTCAGCAGTCCGATGGCCGGCAGGAACGAGCAGACCTTGAAGACGTAGTCGATGCTCGTCGCGTCGGCAAGCTGCCCGAGCAGCGCCGCGCCAAGTCCTCCGGCGCCGAACGCGAAGCCGAAGAAGACGCCCGACACCGCGCCGACGCGGCCGGGCACGAGCTCCTGCGCGAAGACGACAATCGCCGAAAAGGCCGACGCGAGAATCAGGCCGATGACGACCGTCAGGATCTCGGTGCCGAGCAGGTTTGCGTACGGAAGCAGCAGCGTGAACGGCAGGACACCGAGGATGGACACCCAGATGACGTACTTGCGGCCGATG
>DASTDQ010000018.1:0-5404 GCA_035710305.1 Vicinamibacterales bacterium
CGTTCTCGACGTGCGACGAGAGGTCCGAGATGGACGTCGCTCCGCGCGGGAGCCGATCGAGCGCCTCGGTGACGTCCCTGGCGAGCCGCGACGAATCGAGCTCGAAGTGGCGGGCGATGCGGTGCAGGTCCGAGTCGGGCGCCTGCAGGATCTGCTGGATCCAGTGCACGAGCTCGACGTACGGATTGCCGCGCAGCTTGCAGAACACCGTCGCCCCTTCGATGGCCTTGTAGGCGAGGCTGTTCAGCTTTCCGAACAGCGCCGTTCGGCTGATCTCGCTCATGCAGCTCGCACTCCTTCTCGATCCACGAACGCCTCCGCATCCAGACAGACGTCGTCGGCGTCGGTCCCTCGTCGGCGCTGACCCAGCCAGGTCGTCCATCCGAGCCGCCCGCCGCCGCCGAGCGTCAGGCGCGGCACTTCGCGCTCCTTCAACAGCAGCCGCACGTCCCAGTCGAGCTCGAAGCAGAGATACAGACGGATCCAGTCCACCAGCTCTCGGAGCGGCGTGCCGCCGGGAAGAAAACTCTCGTACTGTTTCAGCGTCAGCGGTCCGAGACGGATCCGGAACTTGTGCTGGCGATCCCAGACGCCAGCGCCCAGCACGGAGCCGGCGCCGAGCGTCGCCCCGTCGTGCCCGAGATACGTGCGTTCGCGCGCGCCGAGAGGCAGCCAGTGCCCGACGAACTCCTCGATCCCCACCGGTACCTTGAAGAAGTGCTGGAGGATGCGGCGCAGGCCTTCAGCGTTCCGTACCTGCCGGATGAGCGCCCCGACGTGAAACAGCTTGGCCAGGTCCGGCGTGGCATCGCGGTCGCGAGCCTCGTTCGGCGCCATCCCGAGGAAGGACCCGACGTACACCATGAAGCGATCGACGCCCGGCCGATCGTGGCTGACGTGGGGCTGCGCCTGGGCCCACGCGCGATAGAACAGCGCGAGCAGGCGATGATGGAAGACGTCGAGAAAACGGCTGAGGGTCGGATCGCCCTTGAGGCGCAAGCGCTCGCGCGCGTATTCCGTGACGTGGAGCGGCAGCGGGCCGTTAGGGCCGAAGAGACCGAACAGCCTCACCTGCAGGCGAGGCGGCCCATCATCGGCCGCCCCGAACGAGGCCAGCGGCGCCGGCGCGAATGACACGTCCGGTTCCTGGCCGAGCCGCACGGGCTCGTCCACGGGACGAAGCGCCTCCCCCCAGCGCGGCTTCCCGTCGTGCAGGCACTCCAGGCGCCGAAGCGCCTGGTAGAAGTCGAAGCGATACGGCGCTTCGCCCAGGGCCGCGAAGAACGCTACAGCGTCGGCCTCGCGCCCCATTGCGCCCCCCATCGGTTGATCTCGCGGTTGTCCGATCGCAGCACCGTTTCCGTGAACGAGTTGATGGAGACGTGGCGTGCGAAATATCGATCGAGCACAGACCCCAGCATGAACGCGCTTCCGCCCTCGAACGCCAGCTCGTCCACCTGCAGCGCGATTTCGAGCCCGCGGCCGAAGGCGAGCGGGCCGGGCGCCTGCAGCCGGCGCACCACGCGCCCCACACGCACGGATCGAATCCCTTCGATCTGGCGCCTGGCGCTGTGGTCCGCGCTCGGCGCGTACAGCTCCAGCAGATCGCGCAGCGCGGCAGCTCCTTCCTCCGCCGTCGCCTGCACGAGCGACAGATAGTTGAGCGACAGATGGCTGATGGCGCGCCACGACACGGCGCCGTCCGCCAGCGGCGCGTACGGACGGCTGGGTCCGCTGATCACGCTCGTGCCCTTCACGGGCGCCGCCACGTCGAGCGAGAGGTCATGGGCGCTGTTCCCTTTAGACACCTGAAGGGCCAGATCGCGGTTGGTGCAGAGCGTTTCGATCGAGAGCTGACGCAGGTCGCCGCTGTACGGGGCCTGCGACGGATCGACGAGCGAGAGGAAGACTTCGGTCCCGATGTAGCTCGATCGGGGCCCGCGGCGCTTCGCGGTGAGCGACTGGAGTCGCGGCTCGCGGCGCGTCGTGAAGTAGGCCGAGCGCTGATGGGCCTCGTCCGAGCTGTACGCCGTGTAGAACGGCAGGAAGCGCTGCTCGCTGTCGGTGCCGACGCCGTGGCCCTCCACGCTCGTGACGGAGTAGACCTCGAAATCGAGCGGCTTGGTCCGGTCGGGCACGACGTGGTACTCGTGCGCGCTGTCGGTGACGTGGATGCGATCGGCGCGCTTGGCGAACAGGTTGAGCGCCGGCGTGCAGTGAAGGGCGAGGTTCGACTCGTCTACGACGCTCTCGAGCGTCGGGTCGCCGCGGCCGAGCAGAATCACGAGCTCGATCTGGTTGGAGCCGACGCGCCTCAGCGCACGAGAGAGGCCGGACACTTCGAAGAACCGAAAGCGCTGCGGGAACGAAAAATACTCCTGCAGCAGCCGGTACCCTTGAAACGAACGCAGCGTCACAGGCAGGAGCGCCTCATCGTCGGTGAAACCCACCGGCCGGATGGAGGCGGCCGGGAGAAGCTCGTGCCATGGAGCGGGGCGCGCGAAAGGCAGCACCAGCGCGCCGAGGCCGGACGCAAGACACAGCTCGTACAGCTTGTTCGCGACGTCATCGCGGCCCGACAGATGGAAGCAGAGCCGGTCGATTGCGGTCTTCGCGAATCCGAGCCCCTGGGGTGTCTTGAGGCGGATTCGGAGACCGCCCTTGATGCGCTGCGCGATCGGCAGCGAGTTGAGCGGCAGGTCCGGCGCGAACGAGAAATAGCTGGCCGACACGATCTCCACCGGCCAGAGCGTCACGTCGTGAGCGGTGCGAAACTCGCACTCCCCCGCATCGGCGGCGAGCACCTGGCCGGTCAGGGTGACTCCCCGAGGCACCTTGAATCCGCCCGCGAGGCCCGGATCGTCCATGTCGGGCGTGAACTGGGCGATGAGCATCGAGGGCGTCGGCGCGAGGTAATGGGGATAGACGATCTCGAGCAGCGACTGCGTGAACCGAGGGAATTCGGCGTCGAGCTTGAGCTGAATCCTGGCGGCCAGGAACGCCACGCCCTCGAGCAGCCGCTCCACGTACGGATCGTCCACCTCGAGCCCGTGCATCCCGAGCCGGGCGGCGATCTTTGGAAAGTGCTCGGCGAACTCGGCGCCCGTCTCGCGCAGGTGCTGCAGCTCGAGGTTGTAGTACCGAAGCAGACGCGGGTCCATTACGACACCCGCGACGACGGGGCGAGATCCGAGACCTGGACGTTGCCTGTCTCCAGGTCGAACTCGGTGCGGACGAGGAACTCGAGCGGCACCGGCTGCGCCCACAGCTCGCCGCGGATTTCGACGCCGATGACGTTGTGGTGATCGAGCGCGCCGGCATCGAGGAGCGTTTTGACCTGCAGCGTCGCCGGCAGGATTCGTGGCTCGAACGTTACGATGGCTTCGCGGACGGCACGGGCCAGATCGGTCACGTCGAGCGACGATGCAGTACGGCCCGACAGCGCCGGCAGCCCGAAGTTCACCACCGAGCGGCGCACCGCCGGCATCGTCGTCAGATCGGCGACCGCTTCGAGCCTCGTGGCGTTGAACAGCCAGGCCAGGTCGCGCAGCACCGACTGGCGCAGGCGGCTCTTCGACACGACGCGCGCCTCTAGAGGCTCCTGCGTCTTGTCCGGTTCCTCGTCGGTGAGACGATCGAGCAGCGCCGGCTGCAGCCGATCCTGGGGAAGGAGCTGCTCAGCCATGATCGTGCTGGCGATCCGCGGTCTCCTCCTGAGCCGAGAGCGAGATCGTCCGGACCTCCATGAGGGGCGCTTCCTCGGCATCCGTCACGAGGAGGCGCTGACCGAGGCCGCGGTGCATCTCCGGACCGATCTCCTCCCATACGGTCTTTCGCGCGAGGGTGATCTGCCCGTCGCTCGACCCCTCGGAGCCCGGGTATCGCGTCGGAATGAGCGCCACCGACTCGCCCCCGTTTTCGAACTGCAGGCGGGCAGGCATCCAGACGAGGTCGCGAAGGTCCTCCGGCGGCTCGAGCTCGATCTTGATCAGGCGGGAGAAAGGCACCCAGTAATACCTGCCGTTGATCACCGCCTCGAGCACCGGCCCGAGGCGTGAGTCGGCGTCGGCGATCCAGGCAAAGGGCCGTCCGTCGATGTTCCCTTCCGACGGAGGCGCCTCGTCGAACGCCCTGGCACGCAGGTCGTGCGACCGCGCCTGGCCTCCGCGGCCCGATTCGAGCAGCGACTCGATGAGCAGCGCCAGCCACTGATCCGGCTGGCCGAAGATCATCGGCGACTTCTTCCCCTCGAACACGTCCTCGCGGACCGCTTCGCAGCGCACGGCGTCGCCGTAGGTCTGCGCCATCGCCAGCGCCTCGGGGTCGAGGCCGGACGCCACGTCGAGCTGCGTGAGCGCCCGCTCCCACTGGCCGAGCACGCAAAGCAGCTGAAAGAGAAAGACTCGCAGTTTCGGATCGGCGGGCTTGGCGCGCACCTGCTCCTGCAGCCGCGCAAGGGCCGCGGCGGGGTCACCGCCCTTCAGGCTGAGTTCGGCGGCTGGGGCGAGCGTCATGGCGGTTACGACTGGTCGCTCCATTGATCGGAGAACAACATGCCTCCCTGCGGCTGGCCGTCCCTTCCCTGCGGCACGTACTCAACCTCGATCTTGTTGAACGAGAAGCTGACGTTTTCGACGACGTCCGGGCCCCCGCCAGGATCGCCGCCGTCGATGGTGAGCGAAGTCACGCGGCCGTTCTCGATCGTGACCTTCAGGTACTCGACCGGACGCTGGCCGGCCTTTCTCAGCGTCAGCACGGCCTTCTGGATCGGCTCGTTCGTCCGCAGCGCCGCCATCAACGCCGTGGACGCGGCGTCCACCCTCTTGACGATCTTCAGGTCGTTGATGGTGGCTCTGCCCGTCGCGGTGCCGCTGCCAAGGCTCGGTCTGGCCTGCATCCCCCACGACCAGCTCACGACCTCGATCTCGCCCTTGTGCTGATCGTCCTGCGATTCCCCCTTGATCAAGCCGTGCCGCGCACCCTTGACCATGAGGAACATGTCCCCGAGGCCGCCGCCGCCCAGATTCGCGCGTGTCACGTTCGTCCGCCTTCCGTCGAATGACCAGCGACTCCGGCGAGCGAACTACCCTTCCTTGTTCTGCTTGATGTCGTACTTGAAGAAGATTCCGGCATCGAGGGAGCCGTCGGCTTTCTGGGCCTTGTACTCCAAAGCGACCTTTGCGAACTGCAACGTCACGTTCTCCACGGGTGCGACATCGCCACCCGATCCGTTGGGCGAGACGCCGGTGATGATGATGTCGTGCATCTTGATGATCAGGAACTCCTGCTGACCCTTGCCGGCCTTGCGGGCCGTGATCGTCCCTTCCTTGATGTGCTCGCCGGTCGCGCACGCCTTCATCAGCACCGGCGAGGCCTTGTCCAGGTAGTGACTGAAGTTGAAATC
>DASTDQ010000019.1:0-2452 GCA_035710305.1 Vicinamibacterales bacterium
GCGATCGGCCGCGCGATGTGGGTGACGCTCGTCAACCTGTTCCGCAAGCCGGTCACGGTGCACTACCCGGACGTGACCCGCGCGTACCCGGATCGATATCGGGGCCTTCTGGCGCTCGTCTACGAGAAGGACACTGGCGAGGAGGCGTGCATCGGCTGCCGCCTGTGCGAGTATGTCTGCCCGCCGGCCGTCATCAAGGTCGAGATGCTCAAGAGCGAGAAGCGCAACTACGCGAAGACGTTCACGCTCGAGCTCTACGCCTGCGAGTTCTGCGAGCTGTGCGTGCAGGTGTGCCCGACCGACGCGATCGTCATGACGAAGTCCTTCGACATGCCGACGGCCGACCGCCGCGAGATGCTGCTCGACAAGGACCGGCTGCACGCGCTCGGCCTGCAGCACCAGGTGTCCTGGGCGACGGGCAACCGGCTGCGTGAAATGCAGGGCCCCCCGAAGATGGCCAGGGCCGAGGCTGCACACGCGAAGACGGACACGGCACCACCACCGGGGGGCGCCGCGTGATGGCCGAGACACTCGCCTTCTGGAGCCTCGCCGTCGTGCTCGTCGGCTCGGCGCTGGCCGTCGTGCTCTCGAAGAATCTGTTCCACTCCGTCCTCTGGCTCGCGCTGGCGCTCACGGGCACGGCCGGGGTGTTCCTGCTGCTCGAGTCCGAGTTCCTCGCGGCCGTCCAATTGCTGCTCTACGCCGGCGGCATCGTGACGATTGTCGTCTTCGCCATCGTCGTCACCGAGCGGCTGGTTGGAGAACGCCTCTCGCAGACCTCCCGGAGCCTCGCCGCGGGAGCCGTTATGGCGGCGGCATTCGTCGCGGTCGTCGTGAACGCGATCGGGCAGCGTCCGCTGCCGGCGGAGCGGCCGCCGATGGCAGCCGACCTGACGCGCACGCTGGGCGAGAGCGTCCTCACGCGGTTCGTGCTGCCGTTCGAGCTGCTTGCGCTGCTGATGCTGGCGGCGATGCTGGGCGCGGTGTACTTTGCGCGGCCAGAAGATTAACGCGGGGGCTGAAGCCCCCGCTCTACGAGGGGAGAGAGCGTAGAGCGCAGGCTTCAGCCTGCGCGAATGAGCGACTACATGGGACTCCAAGCGTATCTCACGCTCGCCGCCGTCGTGTTCGGCATCGGCCTGTTCGGCGTTGTCACCCGGCGCAACACCATCGGGATCCTCCTCGGCATCGAGCTCATGCTGAACGCCGTCAATATCAACCTCGTCGCCTTCGCCCGGTTCAGCGGCAGCGAGGTCGGCATGATCTTCACGGTGTTCGCGATCTGCATCACCGTCTCGGAAGCGGCCATGGGGCTGGCCATCGTGATTCTCCTCTTCCGGATCCGCCGCACGGTGATGGCGGATCACCTGGATCTGCTCAAGGGATGATGGCGGACCCGGCCTATCTCTCGCTCGCGTCGCTGCTTCTTCCCGCGGCATCGTTCCTGATCCTGGCCATCGTGGCGCCGCTCCGGAGATCGGGACGGCCGGCGGCCTATCTGTCGATCCTGTTTGCGCTTGGATCGCTCGCCGGCGCCGTGGCGGCGTGGCGCGGCCAGGGCGAGGCCGTCACGCGGCTGGTCTGGGACTGGCTGCCGGCGCAGGGGCAGCCGCTCGCGACCATCGGCGTCCTCGTGGACGGCAGCTCCACCGTGATGCTGGCGCTCGTGGCGCTCGTGGCGCTGCTCGTGCAGGTCTACTCGCTCGGGTACCTGCACGAGGAACCGCCGCCCGCGCTCGGGCGCTACTACACCTACCAGTCGCTCTTCGCCTTCTCGATGATGGGGCTGGTGCTGGCGCCCAACTTCGTTCAGCTCTTCATCTGCTGGGAGCTGGTCGGGCTCTGCTCCTACCTCCTGATCGGCTACTGGTACAAGAAGCCCGAAGCCGCGCGCGCCGCGTTGAAGGCGTTCTGGACGACGAAGGCGGGCGACGTGGGCCTGCTGATCGGGATCGTGCTCCTCTGGCAGCAGTCGGGCACGTTCGACTTCGGCGAGATGCGCCTGATGGTGGCCGACGGCCGGCTGCCGGTGGCCGGCCTGGGGTTGATCACCTTCTGCATCTACCTGGGCGCCGTCGGCAAGTCCGCGCAGTTCCCGCTGCACGTGTGGCTGCCCGACGCCATGGAGGGCCCGACTCCCGTCTCGGCGCTGATTCATGCGGCGACGATGGTGACGGCGGGCGTGTACCTGCTGCACCGCACGGCGTGGCTCTTCGCCCTGACGCCGGAGGTGCTGATCGTCGTCGCGTGGATCGGCGCGTTCACGGCGCTGCTCGCGGCGGTGCTCGCCTGCGTGCAGGACGACATCAAGCGCGTGCTCGCCTACTCCACCGTGTCGCAGCTCGGGTACATGATGGCGGCGATCGGCGCCGGCTTCTCGGCCGCCGGCTTCTTCCATCTCCTCACGCACGGTTTGTTCAAGGCGCTGCTCTTCCTCGGGGCGGGTGCGGTC
>DASTDQ010000020.1:0-3409 GCA_035710305.1 Vicinamibacterales bacterium
GAACGGTCGAGGCGGCGCCCGAGCTGGTCGAGCCGATCGAGCGGGGCCGGCTGCGCTGTTATGCCTGCGGCCACGAGTGCCCGATTCCCGAGGGGGCGCTCGGCGTCTGCAAGGTGCGCTTCAACCGCGGCGGACGGCTCCACGTGCCGTGGGGCTACGTCGGCGGCGTGCAGTGCGATCCGATCGAGAAGAAGCCCTTCTTCCACGCGCGTCCCGGCGCGCTCGCGTTCAGCTTCGGCATGCTCGGCTGCGATCTGCACTGCTCCTACTGCCAGAACTGGGTGACGTCGCAGGCGCTTCGCGATCCGCGAGCCGTGGCCCCGCCCCAGGACGTCACACCGGCAGCGCTCGCCGACGAGGCCGTCGCGCTCGGCGCGCGCATCGTGGTGTCCACCTACAACGAGCCGCTGATCACGGCCGAATGGGCTGTCGCGATCTTCACGGAGGCACGCGCGCGAGGCTTGCTCACCGGTTTCGTCTCGAACGGCAACGGCACCGAGCGCGTCCTCACGTACCTGCGTCCGTACATCGACGTGTACAAGGTCGACCTCAAGAGCTTCAACGACCGCCGGTATCGTGAGCTGGGCGGACGTCTGCAGCCGATCCTGGAGACGATCGCGTGGCTGCACCGCTCCGGGGTCTGGGTCGAGATCGTCACGCTCCTCATACCCGGGTTCAACGACAGCGATGAGGAACTCCGCGGCTTGACGGCGTTCCTGGCTGGCGTGTCGCTCGACATCCCGTGGCACGTTACCGCGTTCCATCCCGATTACAAGATGACGGACGTGGCGGCCACGACCGCAGCGATGCTCCAGCGCGCCGCGCACATCGGGCAGGATGCAGGCCTCCGCTACGTCTATGCCGGCAACCTTCCGGGCCGGGTCGGCGATCTCGAGGACACGTGTTGTCACCAGTGTGGCGAGAGACTGGTCGTCCGCCGTGGCTACGCGATTCAGCAGTACTCGGTCACGGCCGATGGGGCCTGCCCGTCGTGCGGAACCCTTGTGCCGGGCCGATGGGGTTCGCGGTTCGAAGGCCAGCGAATCTCGAGCCCCTTCCTGCCCCACGACCGAACGAGGCTTTCGGTGTTGTGATGCGCGATCGTCAATTGATCCGGCTGCTGGCAGCGGTGCTTCTCCTTGCGGGTTCGGTGTCGGCGTTCGCGCAGGAGCAGACCATCCGCGGACGCGTGTTCGCGGCCGACAACCAGGCGTCGCTGCCACGGGCGCGGCTGACGATCGCGGTGGACCGCAGCGCCGGGCTGCCGGCGTACACCGACGACCGGGGTGAGTTTTCGATGGTCGTGCCGTCGGCGGCAACATTCACGCTCTCCGTTGTCAAAGCTGGCTACGTCGCCGTCCAGATGCCGCTCCGGAGGACCGAACTCGCATCGGCCGGTGCGCCAGAGTTGGTCATCGCCCTCACACGTTCGGCGGCTGTCAACGGTCGAGTCGTGGATACGACCGGCGAGACTCTCGTGGGTCAACGCGTGTACGCCGACCGGCTCGACGCTGACGCCTCGACCCTGACCGGTCTGGTGAAGTTCGCGGCGACGACCGACGACCGCGGCGAGTACCGGCTCGGCGGCCTTCCGCCAGGACGCTACTCGGTGACCGCAACTGGCGCGCAGGACCCTGGCGCCGTGGCGACCTTCAATCTTCAGCCGGGCGACGACCTGGTCGGCATCGACTTCACGGCCTTGCCACCGCGGGAGTCGGCGGTGGAGTCGAGCCCGCAGCCGCCCGAGACCCCCGAGCGCGCGACCATCCGCGGCCGTGTGCTCTCGACGGCAGGCCGCCCCATTGCACGTGCCGCCGTGAACATCACCGGGCCGATGCCGCCGAGGTACTTCGTCACAGACGCGCGGGGCGGCTTCACCTTCACGGCGCTGGCGCCCGGCGACTACGACGTGAGCGCGAGCAGGGGCGACTTCCTGCCCACACCGTTCGGGCAGGAGAGCGCCTTCGAGTCGGCCAGACGGATCAGCGTTTCACCCGGGGCCCGGGTGGACGACGTCACGCTGACGCTGTCACGGGGGCTCGCCGTCACCGGCACCATCGTCGACCGCAACGGCGAGCCGGTGCAGGGTGTCTCCGTGCAGGCGCTTCGACTGAACACGAGCGGCGACCGACGCCGCGCAGTCCTCGCCGGTGCGCTCGTGGGCGGCAACCGTCAGACCGACGACCGGGGCCGGTACCGCGTGCTCGGGTTGCTCCCCGGAACGTACGTCATCGCAGCCATCGCCGACGCGGCATTGCTTGGAAGCGGCACGACTGTGTCGCAGTCCCTGCCGATCTACTTTCCTGGCTCGGCATCGATAACGGACGCCGTCGCGGTCACCATCACCACGACTGAGCTCGAGGGGATTGACTTTACTCTTGCCGATCCGCCCACTGCCAGAGTCACCGGAGTCGTGCTTGACTCGACGGGCGCGCCGCTCGAGGGCACGGTCGCGCTCGCCGTCAGCCGCCGCTCGGGCAGCATCATTCCCATTGCCCGGACTACGGCAGTCGGGCCGGGTGGAACGTTCACATTCATCAACGTTGCTCCGGGGGACTACGTCGTCAGTGCGAACCGACGCATGCTCCCGCGCCCTGAGCTTCTCGCCCAGGCCGGCGCCCCGTTCGGCGAGTCCGAGTTTGCCGCCCAGTACGTAACCGTCGGCGACGGCGACGCGGAGCCAGTCCCCTTGCGCACCGCACGCGGGTCGATTATGGAGGGGCGCATTACCGTCGATTCGCCAGCGCTTGACGATCCGTACGGGAGGATGCAACTCGAGATGCATCCGGTAGACGCCGACCTGGCACCGACGTCGGTGACGATGTCGGGCAACTTCCGGCAGGCGACTAACGGGCGTTTCCGCCTGACTGGGCTGATCGGCCCGCGGCGCATCGTCGTGAGCGGGCTGCCCGACGGCTGGTTTCTGAAGGCGATGACGATCAACGGATCCGACATGACCGACGAGGTGATCGACTTTGGCGTTGGCGCGAGCAGCGCCGTCGTTGCCGAACTCATCATCTCGGCGGAGGGCGGTTCGATTGCCGGACGCGTGACGGCCGAGCGTGGGAGGGCCGTCGCCGGCTCTCGCGTCATCGTGTTTCCCGAGGACCGCGGGAAGTGGTTCGAGCGGTCCCGATTCGTCAAAGTGGTCCGCGCGTCCCAGAACGGATCGTTCCGCGCGGCATCGCTGCCTCCGGGAGACTATTACGTCGCGGCCACCACCGTCGCCGCCGGGTCTGACGAGCCGACGGAAGCAGACTTCGAGCGGCTGATGTCGCGCGCAACGCGGGTGACGCTCGACGAGGGTGAAGCTCGGAGAGTCGACGTCCCGCTGCCCTAGGATCGTCGTTGCGAAGAGGGACGACCCCGAGCCGGCCGAGGCGGGAGCGTTACGCGCCGTTCAGGTGGA
>DASTDQ010000021.1:0-4728 GCA_035710305.1 Vicinamibacterales bacterium
GGCGGTGTAGTCCTTCATGGGCCTCCTCGTGGCTGGGCACCGATGATAGCCTGCTCTCGCGCCGTCGGGCTGCGGCAGTGAACGACGTGATATAGTCAATGATTGCGCGCACTTGGACCGATGCTCGAGTGCGCACCGCGATCGATTCAACCCATCCGCGCCCTTAGCTCAGCTGGATAGAGCGTCTGGCTACGAACCAGGAGGTCGCACGTTCGAGTCGTGCAGGGCGCACCAACCTTCGCTCACGCTTAGCAACGCGCGCGTGAGCTACGGTTGGCAAGCCACGCGAAGGTTGTCCGCCGCAGCGCACGTCTCAGTGACTCCGCTTCTCGCCTTCGGCTCGCAGCGAGCGGGCTCGAGTCGTGCACGGCCCTTTCGCGCTGAACGAGCTCAAACCTCGCCTCTGAGACCGACACCATCCGATTCCGCTCCGCGTCCGTAGTAATCGTTGCGGAGCCGGAAACGCCACGACGGCGAGTCCAAAACAATCGTTCGAGCGAGGTCCCATGAGATGCCTGACGGTAGCGGTGTCGGTGTGTCTGTCTCTCGGCCTTGCGGCCTGCCGCAGCGCTGACGCGGCGGCCGGAGGCGCTGAAGCCGCGGCCGCGTCCCAGCCGTGCGCGATGGCCCTGGCGCCTCATCAGGGAACGGGCGACGTCGATCAGGGCATCGCGCGATCGCAGCAGGCGGCGCGCGAGGGGGCCAATCCCGCCGCGGCGCTCAACGATCTCGGCCAGCGGTACATCGCGCGGGCGCGCGCGTCCCAGGCGCCCACCTACTACGCGATGGCCGAATTCGCGGCGTTGTGCGCCGAGTCGAAAGACCCGGGCAACGCGCAGGCGCTGCTGCTGCGGGGCCACGTGCTGCACCAGCAGCATCGCTTCAAGGAAGCCGAGGTCGTGGCCCGTGCGGTCGCCGCGAAGCGGGGGCTGTATCTCGACTACGGTCTGCTCGGCGACGTGTTGCTCGAGCTGGGCCACGTCGAGGAGGGCGGCCAGGCCTACCAGCGGATGATGGACCTCAAGCCGTATTACCACTCCTACACGCGAGCCTCGCATTACCGGTGGCTCAAGGGCGACCTGCCGGGCGCGCTCGAGCTGATGCACCAGGCCGTCAGGACGGCGAGCCCGCGCGATCCCGAATCGGTGGCATGGGCGTTCTCGCGGCTGGCCGCGTACGAGCTGCAGGCCGGGCGCACCGCAGAGGCCCTGCGCGACTCGGAAGCCGCCCTTCAGCATCAGCCGAACTACGCCGCCGCGCTCCTGATTCGAGGCCGCACGCTGCTCTCGGACGGAAAGCACGGCGAGGCGGTTGACGCGCTCCGGCGCGCCGCGCTTGCGAGCCCGCTCCCCGAGCACGAGTGGGCCCTGGCCGACGCGTTGCGCGCGGCCGGCGATCTCTCGGAGGCGCGAAGGGTCGAGGAGCGGCTCAACCAGACCGGCGCCGTCAACGATCCGCGGACGTTCGCGCTGTATCTGGCCACGCGGCGCGAGCGGCCCGATCGGGCCGTCGCGCTCGCGGAGCAGGAGCTGCGAAACCGGAGCGACGTGTTCACCTTCGACGCGCTCGCCTGGTCGCTCGCCTCGGCCGGCCGGACGATGGAAGCCGAACAGGCGATGACGCGTGCACTCGCTGAGGGGACGAAGGACGCGCGGCTCTTCTATCACGCCGGCGTCATCGCCGCGTCAGGCGGACACGTGACGGAGGCACGGCGCTGGTTGCGCGAGGCCCGGTCGGTTCAGCAGACGCTGCTGCCGTCCGAGCGACAGGACATGACCGAACAGATCACCGCACTGAATCAGCAGAACAGGAGAAAGGCGATATGAGGAAGCTCACCCCGACGGTTGTCTGCGCGCTCGTGGCCGCATCCCTCGCGCTGGCGCCTCCGCCGGCCTCCGCGTCCAGCCACATGGACGCGCCGCTCATCACGCTGGACGACGCCGCAAACACCACCGACGTCTACGCGTTCATCACGATGTACAACGGCACCAAGTCGCTGGCCGTCGCACTGTCCGTCTATCCATTCGAGGAGCCGGGCATCGGGCCGAACAAGTACAACTTCGACGACGACGTGCTCTACGAGATTCACGTGGCCGCGGGCAACGCCGACGTCCAGGCCGGCCGCGCCACCTACACCTATCAGTTCCGCTTCTCGACGACGTTCAGGAACAGGAACACGATCCTCCAGTCGTACCTGGGCGTCATCCAGGACGTCGGGGACGCCGCGCAGAACCTGGTGCAGCGATATACGGTCACGAAGGTGGACCGGCGCTCGGGGCAACGCTTCACGCTCGGGAGCGGAGTCGTCCCGCCGAACAACCAGGGGAACGCCACGCCCTTCTACAACCAGAACAACAACGGCGAGAGTCCCGCGCGGGACGGAGTGGCCACCGATTCCGAGCTCGACAGATACACGAGCCAGTCGATCGGATTCCTGGCGGACGGCTACACCGCGTTCGCGGGCCAGCGCGACGACGGCTTCTACGCCGACGTTCAGGCCGTGTTCGACCTGCTGAAGCTCAGATCGCCGGGCAGTGACTCGCAGGGCGGCTACAACGTTCACACCATGTCGCTCAACATCCCGCTCGACGAGCTCGGGGGCGATCAGCAGGTGCTCGGCGTATACGCGACCGCGAGCCGCAGGACGCTGACGATTCTGAGCGAGGGCCGGCAGGCTCCAATCAAGCTCGGCTCGTTCGTGCAGGTGGCCCGTCAGGGCAATCCGCTGTTCAACGAGGCGCTGGTGGCGATCGAAGACAAGGATCTCTACAGCCGGACCTCGCCCACCTCGGATGCGACGCTCTTCAGGAAGTACGCCTTGAACCCGGAGCTTGCGGTGCTGCTCAACGCGCTGGTGTTCGGCAGCAATGTCGCGCCCACGACCAATCGCACCGACATCGCCGGGATCTTCATCCCCGATCTGATCAAGGTTGACGCGTCAACGGAGCCGGCGAGGCTGGCCGGCGGCGGACCGAGCCATCCCACCAATCCCGACGATGCGGGCTTTTCGCGCCTCAGCATTTTCGGCAATGACGTCCTGTTCAGCCCCCTCAAGAAAGGCTTCCAGCCGGGCGGATGGCCGAACGGCCGCCGGTTTGGAGACGACGTATTGGACATCGCGGTATCGGCCCTGATCAGCGATCTGCGCGGGACCTCGCCGATCATCAGGACGGCCGGCGACAACGTCGATCGCAACGACATCGCGTACAACAAGGTGTTTCCCTACGCGGCGACGCCGCTGAACGGCCGGACGCACAATCACCACTTCGGGCCCGGGACGACGACCCCTTAGTAGCCGCAGCTGCTGGATGAGCCGGATGAGGAGGAGCGGCACATTCACTCCTCCCTTTCCGGCGCGCGGGGACGCCGGAACCTGCGTTATGTTAGCCCCCTCGGAAACATCGCGGGGACCTGGGAGCACGCATGATCCGGATGCTCTGGACGTCGTTTGTCGCCGCGCTCGCCGCCATTCCCATCGTCCTCGCCGCACAAGACGAGCGTCCCGCTTTCCGGTCCAGCATCGACGTCATCCCGATTCCCGTTCGTGTGCTCGACGAAGCGGGACGCCCGGTCGAGGACCTCGCTGCCCGCGACTTCATCGTTCGCTTCGACGGTGCCGACAGGACCGTGGTGTCCGCGGCGCGCGTGAGCGCGCTCGACGCGCCGGAAGCGAAGCGGCCCGCGCCGTCACGGTCGTACAGCACGAACGACCAGGCGTCCTCGCCTGTCACGCGGACGATCCTGTTCGTGTTCGACGCCAGCGGGCTGAATACGTCCACGGCGCGCGCCGTTGGCTCCGAGATCGAGCGGTTCCTGGACAAAGCGGACGCCGGCGACCTGATCGGCATCACGACTCTTCCCGTCGGCGTCGCGGTCGCTCCGACCACCGATCGTGAGCTGGTGCGCGCGACGGCGCGCAAGCTGGCCGGGGCCGCCGAGCCGTCTTCGTCCCGATTTCAGATTACGCCTGGCGAGGCGATTGGCTTCGAGCGCGAAGATCGCGGACTCATGGAGGACGTTGTTTCACGGGAGTGCTTCGGATTCAGCGATCCCGCGTGCGCGCAGCTCGTTGAGCGTGATGCGAAGCTCATGGCGCGCACGCTGCGGGAAAGCGTGCGGCGGCGCCTTCGCACGCTCGTCGCCGTGATCGAGGCGCTTCCTCCGACGGCGGAGCCCAAGCACATTGTCCTGGCGACGGCCGGAATGCCCCACGAGCCTGGATTGCAGTCCTACTATCGGGACGTCCCGGAGCGTCTGGCGGCGAGGGCCGCGACCCTCTCGATCCTGCGGATCGAGAGCAGCGCGGGCACCGCGGAGAGCCGGCTGATGACCACCGGTCCGGACTGGCGTCTCATGGCCGAAGCGCTGGTGCTGATGGCCAGCGCCAGCGGCGGAGACCTGATCGAAGCCGGCACGGCGTCAACACGCTTCGAACGCTTTCGCCAGGAGCTGGGCGCGTATTACCTCGTGGGCATATCGGCCAGCCCGCAGGATCTCGACGGCAAGCCGCATCGCGTCGTGGTCGCGGTACGCGGCGCGGGGATGGTGGTCCAGCACTCGCCGACCTTTGCGCGCCCACGCACGAGTCCGCGGCAGGAGCAGCTCGAGCAGCTCCTCGCAGCGTCGATGGAGCGCACCGGGACGACCCGCGCCATTCCGCTCGGCGTCCAGACGACGATCGTGCGCGGCCAGGACCCGAAGCGGCTCGAGGCGATCGTGATCGTGAGG
>DASTDQ010000022.1:0-7525 GCA_035710305.1 Vicinamibacterales bacterium
CTCCACGCCGAAGAGCAGCGACTCGAGCGAGCGGCCGAGTACAAGCGAACCCGCGATGCCCACGACGGCGCCAATCCCCACCAGGCGAAAGCCTCCGGCGATCACGGACCTCATGACGCGGCCGAGCGGTGCGCCAAGGGAGATCCGGATGCCGATCTCCTTCGTTCGTTCCGTGACGAGGTACGCGAGCAGTCCGTAGAGCCCGAGCGACGCCAGGAGCAGGCCGCTCAGCGCAAACGCGGCGGACACCATGGCGTTGAGGCGCTCGCGTGCGATGCTCTCCCCGAACGCGTCCTCCATCGTCCGGATGCCGGTAACAGCCAGGTTGGGATCTAGTTGGTGGATCGCCTCGACGGCGCGGCGGCTCAACGCCCCAGGCTGCGCCGTCCGCACGAAGAGCGACATCGTCTGCTCCGGCATCTGCCGGTGGCTGTAGAACACCGTCGGGCGGGCGTCCCCGCGAATGGATCCTTCGCTCACGTCGCCGACGACGCCGACAATCGGCCGGTAGGGATTGTCTCGCTGCATCCTCACCGACATCGAGACAGTCAGCGGATCCAGGTCAGAGAGGTACTCGCGCGCGAACGCTTCGTTGACGATGAACCCAGGCGCTGCGCCCGCTGTCTGGTCGCTGTCGTCGAACTCGCGGCCGCGCACGATCGGGATCCTCAGCGTCCGGAAGTACCCGGGGGCGACGACGCGCACGAGCGTCGATGGCATCTCCTGCGGCGGCGGCAGCGGTGTGCCGAGCCGATGAAAGCCCGTGCCTCCCCGAACGGAGCCCACGACAGGCGGGCTGTTGGCGGCGCCCGCCGATTCGACGCCCGGCAGCGAACGCAGCGATTCGACGGCCCGGCTGATGAATTCCGTCGCACGCTGGTCCGCGTATCGTGAGTTCGGCAGTGACACCGCCATCGTCAGCAGGTTGGTCTTGTCGAGCCCGTTATTGGTGCTGTTGAGTGCGATCACCGTTCGAACGAGCAGCCCGGCGGCCGACATGAGGACGATCGTCATCGCCACCTGGGCAACGACGAGAGACTGACGCAGCCACGGCGAATGTGAGACTCGGTGCCCACTCTCGTGAATGCGAGCCACCAGCGAGCGGCGCGCCACCGACAGGGCCGGAACGAGGCCGACGATGCCTCCGGTCAGAACGGAGACGCTGAGAGCGTAGAGGAGAACCCGCTGGTCCACGTACAACTCCGGGACGCGAAGCAGGCTCGCCGGCGCGAGCGCGAGCAGCGCGTCGAGACTCCACCGCGCCAGGAGGAGACCGACGAGGCCGCCTGCGACAGCCAGAAGCACGCTTTCGACAAGAAGCTGCCGGACGATCGGCGCACGTCCGGCGCCGAGCGACATGCGGATGGCGATCTCGTGTCGCCGCGATGCCGCCCGGGCCAGAAGAAGGTTGGCGACGTTGAAGCAGGCGATCGACAGCAGGACGCCGACAGCGAGGTACAGGACGATGAGCGAGCTCCGCACCTGGCCGGTGAGCTCCTCCCGAAGCGGCACCAGGGCGACCGACGTGTTCTTGTTGAACGGGTACGTCGCCGCGAGCGTGTCCGCGATCGATCGCATCTCGGCCTCAGCCGACGAGAGCGTCGCCCCGGGGGCCAGCCGGGCGACGACGTCGATGAACCGCCCGGCGACCTGCCGCCACGGAAGATTTCGATCGAGACGGAACGGCCCCCACAGATCCGTGTCCTGGTAGATGAAGCGGAACGATGGCGGCATCACGCCGACCACTTCGACGGCGACGTCGTTCAGCTGAATCTTGCGGCCGATCACGGCGGTATCGCCGCCAAAGAGACGCTGCCACAGCCGGTGGCTGATCACCGCGACTGGAGGGGCGTTGGGCCCGTCGTCTTCAGGCGAGAGCCCGCGCCCGAGGAGCGGCGTCACGCCGAGCGCGCGGAAGAACTCCCAGGAGACTGCCTGAGCGTTTATCCGTTCCGGCTCGCCCAGGCCCGTCAGCGTCTGGGTGACGTTGAACCAGATCCCGATCGAGCCGAGGGTGCGGCTCTGACGCTGCCAGTCGAGCCAGTTGGCCGGCGATACGCCGTTCGAGTACCGAATGCCGGGCCTGTCGAGCCTGGACTCGTAGACTCTCACGAGCCGATCGCCGTCAGGATAGGGCAACGTGCGCAGCAGGACCTGATCGACGACGGAGAAGATGGCCGTGTTGCCGCCGATGCCAAGCGCCAGCGTCAGCGCGACGGCGAGCGCAAACCCCGGGTTTCGACCGAACCCGCGGATGCTGTGTCTCACATCTCGCGCGATATCCTCGATGGCGCGAACGCCGAACCAGCGCGTGGAGCGCGGCGAGCGGTCTGTCATCGGCTATCTGCCGCCTTAGACGTGAATGCGCTCTGGAGAGTTGGGACGATGAACTCGAGGGCGGCGGGGCTGCCCCCTGCCCCCTACCCCCTGCCCCCTGCCCCCTGCCCCCTGCCCCCTTTACTTACTTCCCCTGCCCTCTGCCTTGGGAATGATGTCGAAGTACTTGTTGTTCTCGTTGCACATGTACTCCAGCAGGTCCGTGTCGGCCTGAAAGGCGAGCGGCTGCGTCACGGTCCACGGCTTCGTGTAGGCCTTCGGATCGTCGATGGTGATCTCGATGTCCATGCTCCCGAAGTTCTTCCGGATGAACTTCTCCGTGACACGGAGCTGCTCGGTCGCGGGCGTGCCGGCGTTGTCCAGCCAGACGTTGTCGTTGAACCCGGTGGTCTCGACGACGAGCGTATCGCCATCCCACTTCCCTACCGAGTAGCCGAACCACGCCGGATTCGGGTCTTTGGGGTGCTCGCGGCCGTCGGTGAAGATCTGCCGGTACGAGTGCACGGCTTCGTACAGAATCACGACCATGCCCGGCACCTCGAGGATCTTGTACGGGTAGCCCACCAGATCCGAGCGCGGCACGCCGCCAACGACGCACCGGGCGGTGGGATCGTCGACGCTGTTGCTGGCACGCCGCTCTTTGAGGAGCGTCTCGGCCCACGGCTGGAACGGAAGCGGCTCCTTGAGGTTCCTCGCGATGTTTCCCACGCCAGGCCCGCCGGCCGCCGGCCGCCAGAGGCCAGCCAGGACGGGCTTTCCGTTGGCATTCCGAGGCGTCGGCGCCGCCAGGTCAACCTTCCCGTCCGCGGTGCGAGGAATACCGGCGGTAGGATGCTTCAGCCACTGCGCGGCAAGCGGGATGTTCATGAACACGAGCGCCGCGACGACGAACCGGAGCGTTTTCATGGTGATCTCCTGACCACGCCGATTATCGCCCGCAGTCGGGGGTTGTCAAACGGTATGAATTGGGGTCAGATCCCACGCGGGAGGCCACAATGACACGGTCCACTTCCCGCGCAACCCTGGCCGCGCTGGCGCTTGCGGGCGCGGCATCGGTCATTCCCGCGCAGCAGCCTGCCTCCGCGCAAGGCGCCGGCGCGACAAGCTCTGCGCCCGACGTCGTCCTGACGAACGGAAAGATCATCACCGTCGACGACCGCTTCAGCATCGCCCAGGCCGTGGCCATTCGCGGCGACCGCATCGTCGCGGTAGGGAGCGACGCCGAGGTCGGCAAGCTGGCGACCCCGGCGACGCGGCGGATCGATCTGCGCGGACGCGCCGTCATCCCGGGCTTGATCGACAACCACATGCACCTGCTTCGCGCGGGCGCGACGTGGCAGTCCGAGGTCCGGCTCGACGGCGTGGCGTCGCGGAAGCAGCTGCTCGACATGCTCCGGGCGCGGGCGAAGACCGCGAAACCGGGCGCATGGATCTACACGCTGGGTGGATGGGCCGTCGAGCAGCTCGACGACAAGAAGCCGTTCACGCGCGCGGAACTGGACGCCGTGGTGCCCGACCATCCGGTGTTCCTCCAAGCCTCGTACTACGAGGCGTATCTCAACAGCCTCGCGCTCCAGCAGATGAAGATCGACGAGAAGTCGCCGGAGTGGGCCGAGCGCGACGCCAAAGGACAGCTGACCGGACGCATCGCGGAGGCAGGCTTCCGCGGGCTGGTGAACAGGATCCCCGCCCCGTCGCCGGATGAGGCACAGGCCAGCACCGCGGCCATGATCAAGGACCTGAACCGCTTTGGCCTGACGACGTTCGGCAGCGCCGGCTGCGAGGCGAACGTCCTTCCGTACTACCAGCGACTGGCCGGGGAGAGTCAGCTCAACGTGCGCGTGTTCTGCATCACGGGCAACGAAAAGCAGATCCCGCAGATGAAGCTCTTTCAGGGCAACAACTACTTCGACTACGTCACCTATGGCGAGAGCGTCTACGGCCAGCTGCACGACCCGATGTTCCTGCGCAAGTCGAATCCGACGCCGGAGCAGCTCGCCGAGTGGCGCCGCATCGCCACCGAGGTGGCCAAGGCTCGTCTTCCGCTGCACGTGCACGCGAACCTCGAGGACACGATCAGCGCGTTTCTCGATCAGATCGAGGCGATCAACAAGGAGTACCCGATCAAGAACCTGCGCTGGGTGCTGGCGCACGCCAATCAGCTCAATGCGACGCACCTCGCGCGGATGCGCGAGTTGGGCGTGTACGCCGCCGTCCACCCCTGGGCCGTGATCAACGGCGGCATCAACCAGCGCGTGTTCGGCGAGGCCGCCCTCGACATGGCGCCGCTCGACACGATTCAGCGGAGCGGCGTCATATGGGGATTCGGGAGCGACGGCAACCGCGCCAACCAGATCCTGCCGTTCACCACGCTAGGGTGGGCCGTCACGGGAAAGATGGTTGGCGGCACGAAGGTGCTGCGCCAGCCGATCAGCCGCGAGGATGCGCTCATCGCCCACACGCGCCGGAATGCGTTCTTCGTCTTCCAGGAGAACAACCTCGGATCGATCCAGACCGGGCGGCTGGCTGACCTCGTGGTCCTCGATCGCGACTACCTCACCATCCCGGCCGATCAGATCAAGGACATCAAGCCGACGATGACGATGGTGGGAGGACGCATCGTGTACGAGGCGGCACCGTAGAGCGGGGGCTTCAGCCCCCGCGGTGAAGGATTTCAGATGCCTGCGTATTGGGTCGCCCGCGCGAGAATCACCGATCCCGTGCAGTACAAGAAGTACACGGACCTCGTGCCCGCGATCGTCGCCAGGCACGGCGGCAAGATCCTCGCCCGCGGCGGCCGCTACAAGATCAACGAAGGGCCGCACGACTTCCACCGATTCGTGGTCATCGAGTTCCCGACGCTCGAACAGGGCGTCGCCTGCTTCGAATCGCCGGAGTATCAGCAGGCGGCGTCCTTCAGGCGCGCCGGAGGCGGCGTGGTCGAGAACGTGATGGTCGACGGAGGAGACGCCACACAGTAGTTCACGGAGGTCGTCGTGCCCGAACTCGATCGCCGCCGCGCTATCGGCTCCCTGTTGAAGTTCGCGGTCCTGGCCCCGTTCGCCGAGGAGATCGCCGCGGCGGGCTCGGCCGCCATCGCGCTGCCCGCCCTTCAGGCGCAGCCGCTCCTCTCCCAGGTCAGACGCCTCGTCGACGCGATGGAGTACCTTGGCGAGCCGTTCAGCGCCGCGGAGCGCGAACGGCTCGACACGGCCGCCAATCAGAACGACCGCGCCCGCGCGATCGAGGACGTCCAGCAGGTCCTCGACCCGCGCTGCCTCCTGCTCGTCCGCATCAATCCTGAAAGCCGGGTCTCGGTCGAACGCGGCGCGGCGCCGGCGCGGCTCGTCGAGCACGGATGGCGGGCCTATCTGATCAAAGTGCGGAACGAAGCCGCGGTCACCGGCGTGCTCAACGTGGAGAGCCCCCAGGCGCAGCCGGTCTACCGGCCGTCAACCGGATCGCCCGCTCCGACGGAGTCTGTCCGACAAGCGGATGTCACTGACCGATGGCTTGCCCTGGACGGCTACACGCAGAAACCGATGGAGGCGCCGCTCTCCGGACTGGAGCTCGAGTACCGGATCGCGCTCTTCTACAGCCGGGACCCCGGACGCCGCGAGGCGCAGCTCGGAGCGGTGGTCGGCCCGGTCACCGCGGATGTCGGATTCAGGAACCGGACGGCGGTGCTCTTCGACATCGCGCCATCCCGCGACGTCACGATCCGGGTCCGCGACGAGAACGGACGCCCCGTCATGGCGTCGTTCCGCATCACGGACAAAGCCGGGCGGGTGTATCCGGCACGATCCAAGCGCCTGGCGCCGGACTTCTTCTTCCACGAGCAGGTGTATCGCGCCGAGGGCGAGACCATACGGCTTCCCGCCGGAGAGTTCACCGTGACCTGCGGCCGCGGGCCCGAGTACATCCCGGAGACACGCACGGTCAGCCTGAGCTCGTCCGCCTCGTCGCTCGACTTCAAGCTCCGGCGCTGGATCGATCCGCCCTCGCGCGGGTGGTATTCGGGAGACCATCACATCCACGCCGCCGGCTGCTCGCACTACGAGAGCCCGACCGAGGGCGTGCGGCCGGAAGACATGATGCGCCACGTGCTGGGCGAAGCGCTCAGCGTCGGTTCGGTCCTGAACTGGGGCCCGAGCTACTACCACCAGCGGCAGTACTTCGAGGCCCGGGACAACAAGGTCTCCACCTCATCGTCCTTGATCCGCTACGACCTCGAAGTGTCGGGATTCCCCTCCAGTCACTGCGGCCACATCGTCCTCCTGCGGCTCGAGAACCAGGACTACCCGGGCGCCACGAAGATCGAGGAGTGGCCCACGTGGGACCTTCCGATCCTCAAGTGGGCGAAGGCCCAGGGCGCCGTGGTCGGATTCGCGCACTCGGGCTTCGGCCTGCAGCTTCCGTCGCCGGATCTGCCGAACTACCAGATGCCGCCGTTCAACTCGATCGGCGCCAACGAGTACATCGTGGACGTGGCGCACGACGCCGTGGACTTCATCTCCGCGGTGGATACGCCGTACGCCTCCGAGCTGAACATCTGGTATCACACGCTCAACTGCGGATTCACGACCCGCATCAGCGGAGAGACCGATTTTCCCTGCATCACGGACGGACGCGTTGGCGGCGGGCGGTCCTACGTGCACCTCACGCAGGCGCTCAACTACGACGCGTGGTGCGACGGCGTGCGCACGGGGCGCTCCTACGTGTCCGACGGCCTCAGCCATCTGATGAATTTCACCGCGAACGGCCTCGAGGCAGGGACGAGCGGCGGGGAGCTGCGCCTGGAGCGTCCAGGAATCGTGCGCGTCAGCGTGCAGGCCGCGTGCCTGCTGCCCGAGAACGTGGCTCCCTCCACGTTCGGGCAGAACCGGACGCAGATGGCGTGGAGCCCCGAGCTCGCGCGCATCCGCGGCACGCGCGACGTGGAAGTCGAGGCCGTCCTCAACGGACGGCCGGTCTCTGGCAGGCGCGTGACGGCCGACGGCGCCGTGCGCGACCTCACCTGCGAGATCCCCATCGAGAGGAGCAGCTGGATCGCCGTGCGCATCCTCGGCACGGCTCACACGAACCCCGTCTTCATTCGCGTCGGCGGCCGGCCGATCCGCGCGTCGAGGAGAAGCGCGGAGTGGTGCCTGAAGGCGGTCGATCAGTGCTGGTCGCAGAAGGCGCCCCG
>DASTDQ010000023.1:0-2651 GCA_035710305.1 Vicinamibacterales bacterium
CGAGCAGCTCGTCGTCGGGGATCGAGCTCCACAGGAAGAACGACAGCCGCGTGGCCAGCTCCAGGTCGGTCACGCGCTGCGCCGCTGCCCCCGCCGGTGCGTCCTCGGTACGGAAGAGGAACTTCGGACTCGCCAGGATCAGGCGCAGGCCCTGCTCGATGCCCTGGTCGAAGGTCCCCTTCGTCCGGCCGTCGGCGTACCGCTCCAGGATCGGATTCATGTCGGCGCTCGTCACCGGCCGGCGGTACGCGCGACGCGCGAGGTTCGTGAGAATCGCCCGGGCGCATCCGCCCTCATCGGCCGCCTTCGAGGGGCGGCACGTGAAGATTCGACGCCGGCTCGGCGTGTCGCCGGGGCCGGTCGGATTGGTCGGGCCCGTCACGCTGACGAAGTCGATGAGCGGAATCCCGTTCATGTCCTGCAGATCGTGATTGCGCTCGTGCGGCTGGAGCGGCTCGTCCGACTCGGCGCGGTTGCGCCGCACGAACGCCACGCCCACCATCCGCGGCCCGGCCTTGACCGGCACTCGCGCCTTGAGCCGCTCGTCGATCTTGTCGGCCGTCTCCGACATGTTGCGGTCTGAGGCCAGGTTGTCCTCCTCGCCCCCGACCTGCGTCGCGAACACGCGCTCTCCGTCGACCGTCACCTCGACCAGGTGTCCGAACTCCAGTCCCACCATGTAGCCGACGATGTTGCGGAGCAGCTTGATGCTGAACTCGTAATCGCCGTCCTGCGGGAAGTTGTGCCTGAAGGCAAGGCCTCCGCGCGTGCCGAGCGGCAGCCCCTCGACGTGATCTTCCTGTGAGTCGTCCGGCGGCAGCCGATAGGTGCTTCGGACGAGTTCCTTGTCGGTACCGACGGCAAGACTGCTGATCGTACGGGCGGACGCGAGGTACTGCTCCAGCAGGGAAGGCGACACGCGCAGCACGCCCGCGATGTTGTCGAAACCGTGGCTCTCGTCGTCGGCGGGCAGCAGGCCGGTGACGTCCACCCGGAGATCGAGCAGGTCGCGGACGGCGTTTCCGTACTCGGTGCGATTCAGCCTGTGGACCGGCTTGTGCCCCGGATCCGGAGAGCGCAGCGCGCGCTCGTCGATCGTCTTCTCCAGCGACGCGGCAAACGATCGAAGGGCCGCTTCGTCGGGACGAGGCATCCCTTGAGGCGGCATCATTCCGCCGCGAAGCTTCATCGCCGCCTTTTCCCACACCTCGGCGTGCGAGGCGGCATCGGCCGGATTCATCCCCTCGAGCGACAGCCCTCCGGTCCTGGCTCGCGGGTTGTGGCAGGTCACGCAGTACTTCTGGACGAGTGCCTGATCGGCTGAGAGCGTCGCGGCCGGGCCCGTCGCCGTGGACTGCGCGGGATCCGCCCGCAGGCTGCTGGAGGCCGCAGCCAGAATCCACAAGGCGACGCACAGAACCCCGATCCTTCGCACGCTCGACACACTCCTACCTACGCCGGAACGGCATGGGCTATAACATACGCACCCGCGCTCGATTCGCGGGGCGACGAGACTTTATTATGACCGTCAAGTGGCTGTGCGCGCTAGGGATACTGATTTGCACAGGCCTCGCGGCGATGGCTCAACAGCGGTGGCTGGAACCGGGTCAGAGACTCACCACGGACGGGGTTCCGACGGAGTTTCCGCTGCCGGCCGCGATGAGCGGTCCCACCACTCTTGCGCTCGCGCCCGACGGCACTGTGTGGTTCACCGAAGGGGCCGGCAACCGCATCGGACGCATGAACCCCGATGGCTCGGGCCTCAAGGAATTCCCGCTTCCCAACCCCGGCAGCTCCCCGCGAATCATCGCGCTCGGCGCTGATGGCAACATGTGGTTTTCGGAGCACAGCGGCAACCGCATCGGACGGATCACGCCCGACGGCGCCATCTCTGAGTTCCCGATCCCGACTCCGAAGAGCATGCCGCGCGCCATTGCGCTCGGCGCGGACGGAAACATCTGGTTCGGCGAGTTCGCCGGCGGAAAGATCGGGCGCATCACCCCCCAGGGCGTGATCACCGAGTTCGCGATCCCGACGCCCGACAGCGGACCGCGTGCGCTCGCGGCGGGTCCCGATGGCAACGTGTGGTTCTCGGAGTTCAATGCCAGCAAGATCGGTCGCATTACGCCCTCGGGCGTCGTGACCGAGTTCCCGCTTCCCCGGCCGAACTCCGGTCCCGGCGACATCACCGCCGGCGCCGACGGACACATGTGGTTCGTCGAGCTTGCGGGGAAGATGGACGGGCGGGCTCCCGACGGCAATCGCGTGGGCCGCATCACGATGGATGGCCGGGTCACCGAGTTCCCGATTCCCAGTCAAACAGGGTCCCCGATCAACATCGCCGTGGGGCCCGATCGCAACATCTGGTTCACCAAGGGCGGGCTGCTCGGTCGCGTGACGCCGGACGGTGTCGTCACCGAGTTCCCCTTGTCTTCGGCCACGGCGGGCGCCACGGGGCTCACCGCCGGCAGCGATCGCCAGCCTCCCACGCGACTGAGTAATAGACTATGGTTCGCTCAGTCGGGTGGAAACTCGATCGCGTATCTGAGCTTCAAATAAATGGGGTCGGGAGTCATTTCTTGAGGACACTGTGCACACAGCGTCGCACGGCGCAGCGTGCTCGAGAAATGACTCCCGACCCCTTCTGAGGG
>DASTDQ010000024.1:0-11768 GCA_035710305.1 Vicinamibacterales bacterium
GTTCGCGAACTTGCGCTTCAGACGCATAGGTCACCCGATCCTCGCAGGGTATGCCAGGAGGCCCTCGCTCGCCATCGCGGTCCGAAGCCGCCATCTCATGGCTTCGCCGCAATGAAGTACAAACGGTTCGCGGTGGCGAGGTACAGCGCGTCACCAACGAGCGCCGGACGCGAATAGAGCGGCGCGTCCATCTCGAACTGCGCCAGCAGTTCCTTTCGCCGTCCAGCACGAAGAACCGTCATGGTGCCGACGACGTTCCCGACGTACAGCCGGTCGCCGGCCAGCAGGAGGCTTCCCCAGATGGCCTCGTTCGTCTCATGCGTCCAGACGTGGGCGCCGGTGGCCGCGTCCAGGCAGTGAATCGTTCCGCCCAGGTCCCCGACGTACAGCAGGCCGTCGTTGGCAATGGGCGTTCCCACGACGCGGCCGACTGCGCGAGAGGTCCAGAGAAGCCTGCTCGTGGTGACGTCTCCCTGGCCGTTGGGACTGATCGCATGAACCAACGAGGGTCCGTTGCCGTGCCCGGGACTCTGTCCCATCGCCACGAACACGCGACCGTCGGCGAAGACCGGTGAAGCAATGATGGAGCCGCGCGAAAGGACTCGAGGGCGCGGAAGCCAGCGGGCGTCTTTCGGATTGCCGTCGAATCGCCAGACTTCGTGACCCGACGCCGCATCGTAGGAGCGCAGCCAGCCATCCCCTCCGCCGAAGAGCACCTGCAGGCGTCCGTTGACATCGGCCGCCACAGGACTGGACCACTGGCCGTGCAGCACCTGCCCGCCGGCTCCGATGGCGCGCCAGACCACGTCCCCCGATCGCTTGTCCACGGCGATGAGGCTTGGGGCTCGCGGCGACGGGACGCGCAGGTGACCTTCGTTCTGCCCGTTGGACGTGGAGACCATCACCAGATCACCCACGGACAACACTTCGCTGTTCGTGGCTTCGTGCGGAAACACGCCCAGGCGCCCGCACATGTCCAGCTCCCAGACGATGTCGGACGCGGCGTTGTCCTGGAAGACCTCCTCCCGGAACGGACCATCGTTCTCGTCGTCGCGGAACCCCCGTGTGTCGAGGGAACGGAGTTGGCACTCGGCGGTGACGTAGTACAGACGGTCCCCGTCCACGTACGGCGCACTCGTGGTGGACGGCAACAGGAACTCCCGCAGGCCTCGCTCGACTCGCGGGGCCACGTCCTGCCAGAGCAGCGTGCCATCCTTCGCGTGAAACGCCATGAGCACGCCGGCTTGTTCCAGGAAGGCGGGGTTCACGAACCGTGCGTTGTCGGTGCCCACGTACACCGCGTCTCCGGCAACCACGGGACGACCGTACGTTTCCCTTCCCAACTCGACACTCCAGACGATGTTCCGACCGGTGGTCGTATCCCAGTCAACCGGCGGATTGCCCGTGTGGACGACCGACGCCTCGAGTCTGGGCGCGACCGAGGGCGCCGGCGCAGAGGGTGAGGCGGCCGGCTCTCCGGATGCGACTCCAGCGATTCGATTCAACGCCCACTCTGCTTCGCTGCGCAATGCGGGGTCGCTTGCCGCCGCTCTCAGCGCCTCCTGCGCTGACTGCGCCTTCGGTCCGATGCTTCCGAGAGCTCCGGCCGCGAAGATGCGCACGTAGAGGTATTCGTCCTTCAGCGCTTCGACCAGCTGCGGCACCGCAGACTGCGCGGCCGGACCGATGCTTCCGAGGGCCTCACACGCCGCCCATCGGACGCCGGGAGTCGGATCGTCCAGGGCCTTTGCCAGGGCTGGCGTCGCCCTGGCCGCCCTCGGGCCGATGGAGGCGAGGGCCTCCGCCGCGTAAATGCGGACGTACGGATTCTGGTGCGAGAGAGTACTGACGAGAGCGTCTACCGAAGGGCTCGCCCTCGTGCCCAAGGCGCCCAGGGCGCGAGCGGCATCGCCCGCGACCATCGGATCGCCGTCTCCGAGCGCCCGTCTCAACGCCGGTTGAATCGATTCCGTTTGGGGCGCCAGGTCGATCAAGGCATCCGCGGTGTTGCGGCGGATGGAATCCGACTCGTGCCGAAGCAGGTCCACGAGCAGCGGAATGGCGGGAGGACCGATCCGCCGGATGATTTCAAACGTCACCTCATGCAGGTCTTCATGCTCGGCGTCGAGAAATCGCCTCAGCACGGGCAGCGACCGTCCTGCCCCTTCGACGAGGGCGGCTTCGGCGGCTGCGCGGACCTTCGAGTCGTCGGCCAGCAGGCGATCTTCCCAGTCGTCATCCGAGCTCTCGGCCTGAGGCGGCTGAGGGAGCGGATGCATGGCGACGGTCGCGTGCGGGAGGAACGTGACCACCGCCGCAACCGCGACGGCGATTCCGCTCAACAGCGACGCGCTACGCGCGATACGAGTTGACCCACGGGAACGCAGAGTAGTCTCCCCAATCGCGGTCGGAATGATCTGGCCATATACCGCCTTCGGGCCGATCATCTTTGATGCCGCCTGCTTCGGTTCACGTATTCTCCCGCCGTCGAGGACGAGTCTCGTCAAGAACTACATTACCCCGAGCGGCTTGCAGCCCCCCCCTTGTAGTTCCATTTGACCCAACGGCCCCGTCATACTAAGCTCGCCGTTCGTTATCGAAATCAATAGTCGACAATCGATATTAAGTGTCGTGCGGGAAGCACAATCACATCGATGAACCGACGCCGACTCGCCACGGCTGCCGTCCTGCTCACGCTCGGGTTCTCCGTCCGTTCGAGCGCGCAGGGGAGTGGAACCCAGACGTTTTCGCTCGAGGAGGCCCTGCAGTACGCGATCGACCACTATCCGACCGTGCGAGCCGCCCTGGAGCAGTCCAATGCCTCGGCGGCCAACGTCGACCTCGCCAGGTCGTCCTATTTGCCGCAATTTGATGCCTTCTGGCAGACGAACCGTGCGACGGCCAATAACTCGTTCGGGCTGATGCTGCCGCAATCAACCATGCCGTCGATATCGGGTCCTGTGCTGCCGTCGCCGTCGAGCGACAGCGTGTGGGGAAGCGCGGTGGGCGGACTGCTCACGTGGGAGCCGTTCGATTTCGGCCTGAGAGAGTCGTCAGTGCGGGAAGCAGAGGCCGGCGAGCGGCGCGCGCGAGCCGATGAAAGCGTGACGCGGCTCGGGGTGCAGAGAGCCGTCGCGGTCGCGTTCCTGGGCGTTGTCAGTGCCCAGCAGGCGCTGACCGCAGCGGAGGCGGACGTTCAGCGGCGCGACGTGCTCGCGCGTGCAGCGCGAGTGTTGACCGACAATCAGCTGCGTCCAGGTGCCGAGGCGTCGCGTGCCGAGGCAGAGCTGGCGGCCGCCCGAACTCGCGAGATTCAGGTGCGGCAGGCAGTCCTCGTCGCCCGAGCGACGCTCAGTCAGATGCTCGGCATTCCCGGTGGCCTAGTCGACGTGAATGCATCGCGTCTGCTCGAGACGGTTCCGCCGAATGGGGTACCGCCTGCTCCGGCAGCCGGGCATCCGCTTCTCCAGTCCGGCCAGGCGGCGGTCCATCTTGCCCGTGCGCGTGAAACGGTTCTTGCGAAGACGGATTACCCCCGGGTCTATCTGCAGTCGAGTGTCTCGGGGCGCGGTAGCGGGGGGAATCCGGATGGATCGTTCGATGGCGGCGCCGACGGGCTCGGGCTCGAGCGCGCGAACTGGGCGGCCGGCGTGCAGGTCGTGTTTCCGAACGTTTTCGGTTTCTCCAGCCGGCACGCCCGGCAAGCCGCGGCGAGCGCGCTGACGCGCGCGGAGGGGGCTCGTTACGAGGAGTCTGTGTTGACCGTCACCGCTCAGCAGCGCACGGCGGACGCCATGGTCGACGCCGCTCGCGCGATTGCCCGGAACACGCCGATTCAACTGGCCGCGGCGCGACAAAGCGAAGCGCAGGCGCGCGCGCGCTACGAGGCTGGGCTTGCCGGAATCGTGGACGTCGCTGACGCGCAGCATCTGCTCGCGGGTGCGGAATATCAGGACGGGGTGGCGCGCGTCGATGTCTGGCGGTCGCTCCTGGCGCGCGCGATCGCACATGGCGACATCACGCCGTTCATCGAGGTGCTCGGCGCCTCGGGCGTGAAGTAGCCATGTGGCTGATTCGGGCGGCCTTGCGACGCCCTGTCACGGTGCTGGTGGCGGTGGTGAGCGTCGCGCTCACGGCGGTGTTCGCGGTCACGCGCATGCGGGCGGACATCTTTCCCGATCTCGATCTGCCGGTCATCTTCGTAGCGCAGCCCTACGGCGGTATGAGCCCTGCGCAGATGGAAGGCTTCATCACCTACTACTACGAGTACCACTTCCTCTACATCAACGGGATCGAGAGCGTCGAGTCCAAGTCGATTCAGAACACCTCGCTGCTGAAGTTGACGTTCCATCCTGGCACTGACATGTCCGAGGCGCTGGCGCAGACCATCGGATACGTCAACCGTGCGCGCGCGTTCATGCCGCCCGGGACGGTCGGTCCATTCGTCATGCGATTCGACGCCGGCACCGTGCCGGTCGGGTATCTCGTCTTCCGAAGCGAGACGCGCAGCCTTGGCGAAATCCAGGACCTCGCGCTCAACCGCGTTCGTCCTCAGTTCGCCACACTGCCCGGGCTCACGTCTCCGCCCCCGTTCGGCGGCAGCCAACGCACGATCGTCATCCGCGTGGATCCGAACCGTCTTCGGTCACTCGGGATGGCGCCGGACGACGTCATTCGCGCGGTCACGAGCGGCAACGTGATCATGCCTTCGGGCAGCGTCAACATCGGCGACGAGACGCGCATTTCACCGATCAACTCCGTCGTCGGGAGCATAGAGGATCTGCTCGACCTGCCGATTCGAACCGGTGCGGGAACGCCGGTGGCGATTCGTGACGTCGGTTCCGTCAGCGACAGCACGGACACGCCCACCGCCTACGCGCTGGTAAACGGCCGGCGAGCCGTCTACATCCCGGTCACCAAGCGCCCGGACGCGTCGACGCTGTCCGTCGTGAGTGAAGTTCGGGCGAACCTCGCCCGCTTTCAGGCACTCGTGCCGGACGACATCACGGTCTCGTATGAGCTCGATCAATCCAGCAATGTGTCCGCGGCTCTCGAGTCGGTCCTCCGTGAAGCGGTGCTCGGCGCGCTGCTGACCGGTCTCATGGTGCTGCTGTTCCTGCGCGACTGGCGCAGCTCCGCAATCGTCGTGGTCACGATTCCGTTTGCGCTGCTCAGCGCGGTCGTCGCGCTCTGGGGGGCCGGCCAGACCATCAACATCATGACGCTGGGTGGCCTGGCGCTGGCCGTGGGCATCCTCGTGGACGAAGCCACGGTCGCCATCGAAAACATCGATGCGCATCGGTCGCGTGGCGGACCGCTGGCGCGTGCGGTGCTGGATGCCAGCGGTGAGGTCGTCGTGCCGCGGTTGCTCGCGATGCTCGCCGTCGTCGCCGTATTCGTGCCTTCGTTCTTCATGACAGGCGTGGCGCGATCGCTTTTCGTGCCGCTGTCGCTGGCGGTCGGATTCGCGATGATCGCGTCCTTTCTCCTGTCGAGTTCGCTCGTGCCGGTGCTCTCGGTATGGTGGCTGGGGGGGCAGCGGAACATCCGTCGGGAGACTGCCGGACGCGATTGGGTTGAGCGCCTTCGCACGCGGCTCGACTCGCTGCTGCGCCGGTTCGCGCCGGCACGCACCCTCCTCGCAGGCGCCTACCTCGTGGTCACGGTCGCGGTCATTGCGATCGTCGGCCTTTCCCTGGGCCGGGAGATCTTTCCACCGAGCGGCGGCAAGGCGTTTCAGTTGCGGTTTCGCGCGCCGACCGGTACCAAGTTCGAGGCGACCGAGACGTTGGCGCGCGACATCCTCGATGTGATCGGGGATACGGTCGGCCCAAAGGGGATCGCTATCACGCTCGCCTATGTCGGTGTGCAGCCGTCCTCGTACCCGATCAACACGATATTTCTGTGGACGGGCGGCTCCCACGAGGGCGTGCTGCAGGTGGCGCTTCGGCCCGAGGTCGCGATGAGCCTCGAGGACGTTCAGGAGAGGCTGCGCACGGCATTCGCAACGAGGTTGCCCGACGCGCGCTTCTCATTCGAGCCCGGTGACATCGTCAGCCGCATCATGAACTTCAGCGCGCCCACCCCCGTGGAAGTAGCCGTGATGGGGCCTGACTTCGCAGCCACACGCCTGTTTGCAGCGAAGGTCCGGAACGAACTCGCCCGGATTGAGTCGTTGCGCGACCTGCAGTTCGGCCAGGCGCTCGACTATCCGGCGATCGAGGTCAACGTCAACCGTCAATTGGCGGGACAGCTGGGCGTTACGGTCGAGGACATCGGCCGATCGTTTGCCGCCGCGACGTCGTCCAGCCGCTTCGTCGCTCCTAACTACTGGGCCGATCCGCGAACCGGCATCGCGTTCCAGGTGCAGGTGCAGGTGCCACAACCGCAGATGACGACGCTCGAGGATCTGCGCGTCGTGCCCGTGACGTCGGACGGGCCTGCCACGCCACTGCTTGGCGACCTGGCCCGGATCGACAACGCCACCATCGTTGGCGAATACGATCGCATCAACGGGGAGCGCATGGTGACATTGACGGCGAACGTCGCGGGCGAGGATCTGGGACGAACCACTGCCGACGTCAACACTGCCATCCGGAAGGCCGGCGCGCCTCCTCGCGGAACGACTGTCGCTGTGCGAGGTCAGGTCGCCGCGATGGCGGAGACGTTCGCCAACATCGCCGGCGGACTCGCGGTGGCCATCGTCGTCATCTTCCTTCTCCTCGCCGCCCACTTCCAGTCATTGCGGCTCGCGTTCGTGGTCGTGTCGACCGTGCCCGCCGTGCTTGCGGGCGTGGTCGTCGTGCTCGCGCTGACCGGGACCACGTTGAACATCCAATCCTTCATGGGCGCGATCATGGCGACCGGTGTGGCGGTTGCCAACGCGATCCTGCTGGTGACGTTTGCTGAACAGGCGCGCCGCGCGGGGGGTTCGGCGCTGCACACGGCGATTGACGCGGCGCGCGCGCGCATGCGGCCGGTGCTCATGACGAGTGCCGCGATGATCGCGGGGATGCTGCCGATGGCGCTTGCGTTCGGCGAAGGCGCCGAGGCAACTGCTCCGCTCGGCCGCGCGGTGATCGGCGGCCTGGCGGCGGCGACAGTCGCGACGCTGATCGTATTGCCATCGGTCTACTCGCTCGTCCAGCAGTCGGCGAACGCGACGTCACCGTCGCTGGACCCGGACGATCCAAACAGCGGGTTCCGTACACTCCCGGGTGAGGTATGAAAGGGCTGAGACGAGCCGGGTGGCGCCGGTGGCTGCACGCCGCGCTGGTGTTGGTGCTACCGGTCGTCGCCGGTTGCAGGAGCGCTGATGACGCCGCCTCCTCGACGGCCGTTGCCGCGGCGGCCGGCCCCGCGACGATCGACGTCGTTCGCGTCGTCGAGCAACCACTCGATGTGCAACTGTCGCTGCCGGGCGAGCTGACCGCTTACCAGGCGGTCGCGATCTTTCCGAGAGTCACCGCGTTCGTGAAGACAGTCACGGTGGACCGCGGATCGACCGTCCGCCCGGGCGAGCTGCTTGTCACGCTCGACGCGCCGGAGTTCGCGGCGCAGCGCGCCGAGGCGCAGTCGAAGCTGCAGGCGGCCGAAGCGCAACTTGCGGTGGCGCGCGCCAAGGCCGATGCCGACAAGATCACGTTCGACAGATTGAAGGCCGCGTCGGCTACGCCGGGCGTCGTCGCGGGGAACGATGTGATGCTCGCGGAGAAGACGGCCGACGCCAGTCGAAGCCAGGTCGTCGCTGCAGAGCAGGGGATCGAGTCTGCGCGCCAGGCGCTGACTGCCGTTCGCGACATGGAAGGGTACCTCCGCGTCACGGCGCCGTTTGCCGGCGTCGTGACGGAGCGGAATGTTCATCCGGGCGCCCTCGTCGGTCCATCGAGCGGTGAATCGGCGGTGCCAATGCTGCGACTGGTCGATACCATTCGTCTTCGTCTGGTCGTCCCGGTGCCGGAGGCCTACACATCGGAGGTGCCGGCGGGCGCGATGGTTACGTTCTCCGTTGCGGCCCACCCCACGGGGAGCTTCTCCGGGAAGGTGGCGCGCGTGGCTCGGGCCGTGGACGTCAGCACACGGACGATGGCGGTCGAGGTGGATGTGACGAACATGGATGGGCGTCTCGCGCCAGGCACGTTCTGTCAGGTGCGCTGGCCGGTACGACGATCGCGGCCGTCGCTGTTCGTACCGAGCGGCAGTGTTGCGTCAACGACCAACCGGACGTTCGTCATCCGCATTCGTGGCGGCAAGGCCGAGTGGGTGGATGTGAAGACGGGACTGACATCCGGACCCTTGGTGGAGGTCTTCGGTGACTTGAAAGCGGGCGATGAAGTCGCTGCACGCGGCACGGACGAGTTGCGTCCTGGGACCGACGTGCAACCGCGGGAAGGCACGCCCGCAGCGTGATTCGATGGTGTGGTACTGGCCATGAATGATCCGGTTGTTCGCGAGTTTCTGCTGGCGTTCTGGAAGATTCACATCCTCCACCACGCTGAAGAGCAGGGCGTATACGGCCATTGGATGCTGGAAGAGCTGCACCGTCACGGCTATCGCCTGAGTCCGGGCACGCTGTATCCGCTTCTCGCGCGGATGGCTCGCAGGGGATGGCTTCGGTCCACTGAACCCAAGGGCTCGAGAGCTGCGCGAGTCTACCGAATTACCCCGGCTGGATCCGAAGTGCTCAGAGGACTTCGGGCGTCACTCTCAGAGCTCCAACATGAAGTGGCGGCTGAGAGCATGTCACGTCGCCGATCATCGACGCGAGCGAACGCCAGGCGGGCGAGTCATCACCGCGCCTCATGAAACACGAGGGGAGACCGCAATCGGCTATTGAATTCCGCAGGCGCTAGGTAGGCCACCCTTGCACGCAGGCGCGCGCGTGGAGCTGCGCGGGCTCCAAGTGGGGGAGCGCGCCCATGTTGTCGCAGCCGGCGGAGAACCCCAGCCCGCACGCGCGCTCGAACACCATCGCCGCCCGGCCGCGATTGTCATGACGCTCGGTCAACAGGATACCGAGCTCGTTGCACGCCCATCCGGACCCGTCCTCGCAGTAGCCGTCCTGCAGAAAGTACAGGTCCTCGCAGGCGTAGCGCGCGTCGGCCGCGCACGCCTGCTGCCAGAACGGCACGTATTGTCCGGGATGCCTGTCGCCCAGGTACCCGGACGCGCTCATGGCGGCGAAGGCTATCGCCCACACGCTCATGTACGCGACATGACGCTGGCGTGGGACGAGCGCGCGCCCCCACGCAGAAGGATCGATGCGCTGGAGCAGGGGAGACCCTGCCAGCCTGTCGAGCAGGATCACGGACAGGTTGAGCAACGGCACCTGCAGCAGCTTGTCGTAGAACCCGGGCATCCCCGCGCGTATCAGTACGCTGTACAACGCCACGGTGGTCAGCCCGTAGAGGACGCCGAACATGATGCGCCCCGGAAGGGTGCGCGGCGACGTGGACGGATCGGTGAACAGCAGGTGCATGCCGAGGAACACGGCGATGGGCACATGCGAGTCGGAGAAGAAATAGGCGCCGGTCGCGGCGTAACGTCGAAGCCCCAGGTGGTCTCGCTCGCGTTCGTCAGCAGCAGGAGCGCCGACGCCACGGCGAGCGGGAACGACGAGGGGTTGAAGATGTGCGTGTTTACGCCGTCGGGGGTCCAGCGCAGGAACTCCTTGGCGAGAAAGCCGAGCGCCACCATCCCGAACTGCAGGTAGAACCAGTCGTCCTTGAACCAGAAGAACAGCGTGATGCTGAAGATGATCGGGAACGGGCCGAAGCCGAGCGCGAAGGCGCGCCGGTGCGTCCACGAGAGCAGGCTGTCGAAGCCGTAGGCAAACAGGAGCTGCGCGGTCAGCATGCCACACGAGGACCTCTTCCGTTAACCCCGCAACTAGCCTCTAATAGTTGCTATCGTCCCGAACTTCGGCACAAGCATCGACGACCCGAGTGCCACCGCCGCGTCTGGCCGTGGCCGCAAGTTCTCGATGGATCTCGTCGCTGACCCTGACAGCCTCGCTTGTCTCGAACGAGTCGCCAGATCGAATTCCAATTGTCTCGAAGAGCCACATCATTTCTGCGGACGTCGTGACAGAGGGTTCGCTCAGGACCTCAACCGCATGCTGCAGCTCATGCCCGAGCGACACAACGAGTTCGTCCTCCAGTTGCGTCTTCTGAATCAGCACTCGAAGTATTCGACTGGGGCCAGCAACGCGGAGTGACCCCAGCAGGCACCCTCGGGCGCCGTTCCTGCACACTCCGTACTCGACGTACACAATGCCGTCGCTGGCATCGATGGCGTCAACGAGCCTGCGAAACGTCGGCGAGCGGCTGATTCCATCCCGGACGGCGTGAGCCATCTGCGGAGACAGGATGCGCACCCTGGACCCCTGGCTCTCGTCTGATCCTGCAGTTCTCGTCATTGGCGGGTGAGTCCTCGTCACGGTTACGCCGCACATGAGCAACACCACTGCGGTCATAGCCGTGTACGTCCATCGGCCGGTCGGCGCCATGGGTGATCCCTCCTCGCGTGCGGAGGCGGGAGGACGTAGAATCCGGATGAGCCGCGTCCTTCGTCGCGCGGGCCAATTCGCCCTCGAGCTGCTCCGCTCGAGAGAGGCTGCGGCCGATGGAGGCTGGGAGTCCTCAACGCGGATTCAATGCAGGCTCAATGTGGAATCAATGCGGGCTCAATCTCCCCGAGAGCGGGGAGGCAGTGAAGGCAAGGCCGTGCACGACAGGCTTTACGAGTTCGCGCCGTTCGTCCTGGATCCCGCGAAGCGTCTGCTGCTTCGTCACGGCGTTCCCCAAACGCTGACCCCGAAAGCGTTCGATGTCCTGCTCCTGCTGGTCGAGCACCGGGACCGTGTCGTCTCGAAGGACGAGTTGCTCGCCACGCTCTGGCCCGGCACGTTCGTTGAGGAAGCGAACCTCAGTCAGCAGATCTTTCTGATTCGAAAACTGCTGAACGACGGCACGCCGGCGACCGAGCTTGTCGCCACAGTTCCTCGGCGCGGGTATCGTTTCGCAGGGGCGGTTCTCGAGCGCGCTGTTGAACCGACACAGATCTCGGTACCGGCGCACGTCGTCTCGTCTGACTCACCTCCCCGACGTGTGCTTCGGACGCGCACATCCTGGTGGGTCGCCGCCGGCGTCGGCGCCGGTCTGCTCGTGGCTGCGCTCGTGTATTGGACGACCGATCCGATTCAGCCGCGCATCATCTCTGTAACCGCGCTACGAGGGCTGGAGCGATTCCCAAGCATCTCGCCCGACGGCAACTTCGTGGCGTTCACGTGGACGGGCCCGGACCCCCCCAACACAACCGACATCTGGATCAAAGCCGTTGACGACGACGGCCTCCACCAACTGACCGACACGCCACTGCAAAACGAGGGATCGCCCGCGTGGTCTCCAGATGGGCGTCAGATCGCGTTCACTCGAGACGGACGGGTCATGGTGGCGTCTGCATTGGGCGGTGATGAACATGAAATCGCCGACTCCGGCTCGATGGTGGCCTGGATGCCGGATGGACGGTCCCTTCTCGTCAGAGACAGGGTGAGTCAACCGAACACGAATGGGATCTACAGGATCGATCTCGAGAGCGGTCGGCGAACGTGGATCACCAAGGCGACACAGGGAGCCGGCGATTGGACCTTCGATGTCTCCCCAGATGGACGAACGCTCGCCTTCGTGCGATACGACCGCCCTGGTGTGAGCGATGTGTATGTCGTGCCGATGATCGATGGCGGTCAGCCGGAGCGTCGGACTACGTGG
>DASTDQ010000025.1:0-3015 GCA_035710305.1 Vicinamibacterales bacterium
TAGGCGCGCTCCGCTCGCTCCATGATGGCGGCGGCCTCCGTGCGAGCTGTCTCGGCTCCGACGCCTGGCGCCAAGCGACCCAGGATGGTGACGGGACCCATGCCTCCCGGCTCGTAGCCGCGGTCGCCGGGCCGAAACAACGTCCAGAATGCTGCGCCTTCTGGTCGATCGAGGAGCCGCACGTCGAAGTTAGCCGGCATGATGCCGACGACGGTATAGACGATGTCACTGAGCGAGATAGTGCGACCGACAGCGTCATTCGCCCCCCCGAGTTCGCGTTGCCAGAAGCCATGACTCAACACGACCGCTGGCGATCCACCCGCGTCCTCCGCTGTCAGGTGACGACCTCGAAGGGCGGGAACACCGAGCGTGGTGAAGAACTCCGGGGTGACCCGCATCCCGCTGAGGGATTTCGCCCCTGACACGCCGCGCCATGTCGCGCCACGGAAGAACGCGGCGGACACCGAGGAGAACGAATGCGCCGACTCCTTCCAGGACAGATAGGTGCGATACGGCATCCATACTGCCGGCTCTTGCGGCTTGGGAGCAGAGGCCATGAACGCCACGACGAGCCGATCGGCGGATGGAAACTGCAGCGGCCGGAACAGCCAGGCATCGGTGATGCTGAAGGCGGTCACGGTGCCGCCAATGGCAATGCCAAGCGTGCACAGCACCACTGCCGCGACAGCAGGAGCGCGCCGTAGGAGCCGCAGACCCTGACGCAGGTCAACTCGGAAATCATCGCTGAGCGAAATGCCACGAGCGTCGTGAATCTGCTCGCGCACGAGTAGCGGAGCGCCACCGAGACTATCGTGGGCCTCCCGACGTGCTTCCTCCTCGCTCAAGCCACGCTGCACGCCGGCTTCCATTTCGCTCTCGACGTGAAAGCGCAGTTCGTCGTCGATATCGCGGTCCAGATGGGAGCGGCGAACGAGATCGACAAGACTGGACCAGCGACTCCGCCAGCGTCTCATACTCGACTCACGTAGGTTTGAGAGCCATCGAAATGGCTGCCGACAGACGCGCCCACTCCCGCTGTTCGTGCTCCAGCCGTTTCCGGCCGGCGCGCGTCACTTTGTAGTACTTCGCCCGTTTGCCGTTCTCCGAGAGCCGCCATTCCGCACTCAACAGCCCTTCGTGTTCGAGCTTGTGCAGCGCCGGATACAGGGATCCACGGCTGACGTTGAGGACGTCGTTGGAGCGCGCGCGCACGCGCTGCGCGACGGCCAACCCGTGCAGCGGCTCGAGGGCCACGGCCTGGAGGATCAGCGCGTCGAGGGTGCCTTGCACGAGATCAGGGGGGCGGCTCATGATTGTGTCGGTAACCGACACTATGCCACAACACGGGCCGCGTCTGCAACCCGAGGCGGCCCGGTCGAAGGCCCTCAGTCCCCCGGCTCGAAGCGGTAGCCGACGTCGCGAATGGTGTGGATGTAGGTCGGCTGGCTGGAGTCCGCCTCGATCTTGGCACGCAGCGTGGCGACGCAGCGATCGATGCTCCGCGGTGTCACGGCGACCGACAGCCCCCACACGTGATTCATGATGTCGTCGCGCGTCAGCGCGCGTCCCGGACGCGTGACGAAGAACGCCAGCAGCTGAAACTCCTTGGCCGTCAGCTCGATCTCCTGCCCGTTGCGAACAAGCCTGTGCGCGTCGCGGTTCAGCTCGAAGGGGCCGAACCGGCACGTCGCCCCCTGCCTGGCCGTGCTGCGGCGCAGGAAGGCGTTCACGCGGGCGACCACTTCGCCGAGGCGGAAGGGCTTCGTGATGTAGTCGTCGGCCCCGAGATTGAGGCCGAGGATGACGTCCTCTTCCTGGCCCTTCGCCGTGAGCATCAGGATCGGCATGTCGTGGCCGTGCGCCCGGACGGCGCGGCAGATCTCGAAGCCGTTCACGCGCGGCAGCATGATGTCGAGCAGGATCAGCTGCGGCTTCTTCTCGAGCGCCAGCTCGAGGCCGGTCTCGCCGTCGGCTGCGCCGATGACGTCGCAGCCCTTCGCCGTCAGCGCATCGGTGAGCGCGCGCATGAGCACCGCCTCGTCCTCGACGATCAGGATTCGGCCGCCGATCATGCGACGGCCCTCCGCGCCGCGGCGCGGGAGGGCAGGAGCACGGTGAACCGGCTGCCCGCGCCCGGCTCGCTTCGCACCGTCACCTCGCCTCCGTGCGCCCGTACGACGAACTCCACGATGCTCAGCCCGAGGCCGCACCCGCCGGTGTCGCGCGTGAGCCGCTGGTCCACCTGGTAGAACGGCTGGAAGATCCGCTTCCGATCGCGTCGGCTGATGCCGATGCCGTTGTCTTCGACCTCGAACGCGACGCGTCCGGCATCTTCGAAGACCCGGAGCGAAACCCGCTTGTTCTCGCGCGTGTACTTGAACGCGTTCTCCAGCAGGTTCAGCAGGACCGTGACGAGCGCGTCCTCGTCGCCGTAGAGCCGCGGCAGATCCGGCGACACCGCGATGGCGAGGCCGGGGAACCGTTCCTGCCCGGGCACTGTGGCCACCGCCTGGGAAACGAGCGCCTCCGGCTGCACGTCGCGGAACACGAGGCGCTGGCCGTTTCGATCGACCCGCGAGAAGGTGAGGAAGTGCTCGATCAGCCGGCTCAAGCGCGCGTTCTCTTCCGCAATCATCTGCAGGTACTCGCGCGTCCGGCTGCGGTCTATGTCGGGATCGTCCAGCATCAGGTCGACGAGCGCGCGTACGGAGGCGAGCGGCGTCTTCAACTCGTGCGACACCGCGGCAACCAGGTCGGTCTTCAGCCGGTTCAGGCGAAGCTGCCGGCGGAACGCCTGCGCGAGGAGCAGGCCGGCAACGGCCAGCCCCGCGACCGCGAGGCTGCCGGCCCAGAGGTAGGTGGCCATGCGGCGGCCCGCGGCCGCCCCGACGCGGTCCGCGTCCACGAGAGAGAACCCGAGAAGCCAGCCAGGCAGGAGCGGACTGGCCGCGATCGCGTCGGCGCCGCCGTCGCGCCCCGGCGGAACCATCGTGAAGCGCGCGCCCGAGGCCTCAC
>DASTDQ010000026.1:0-2752 GCA_035710305.1 Vicinamibacterales bacterium
CTTGCCCGATGGTGGCAATGGCGCCCGATGATGCATGCGGCGCTGCCGATCGGGCCGCTCATGTGGGCCTCGGTGCTGTTCGTCTACCTCGATCGCGCGGATGCCGGGCCTCTGACCGACCTTGGCTGGCTCACGTGGCCCGTCGTGGTCGCGTCGAGCTACCTGGTCATGTACTGGTTCGAATCGATTTGGCCGCCGCTTCTGGTCAGCGCGTGGCACGCGGGGGCATCGTGGCTCATCGTCTTTCTGGCCACGTGGACGGCGGTGGCGTCCGTCGCTCGACTCGTACCCGAGACGCCGACGTGGGCGTGGACGCTGTGGGCCGTCGTTCCTGCCATCTTCGTACTGGCCATTCGCAGCCTCGGCGCCTTGGTGGCATGGCCGATTCGCCGCTTCCAGTCGTTGTACGAGGGCCCGATCTCGTTCGTTCCCGTCGCTGGCATCCTGCTGTGGGTGTTGTGGGCCTCGGGCCAGAGCGGGGAAGCCGCGCCGCTGCCGTACGTGCCCATCGTGAATCCGATCGAGCTGACCCAGGTGCTCGGCCTCATCGTGTCGTACGTGTGGTGGAGGGATTCGCGTGGTGATGTGGCAGAGGAAATCGGCCGGACCTTCGCTCTGGCGCTTGCCGTCCTGGCGTTCATCGCGCTGAACGTGCTCGTCGCCCGCGCCGTGCATTTCTACGGCGGAGTGCGGTTCGATCCCGACGACCTGGTCGAGTCCGCGATCTTCCAGACGGGCATTTCCATCCTCTGGGCCGTGACGGCCGGCACCCTCATGACGCTGGCGCTTCGCCGAGCGAGCCGGCCGGTGTGGGTGACCGGAGCGTCGCTGCTCGCCGCGCTCATCCTCAAGCTGTTTGTCGTCGATCTCGGTAATGTCGGCGGTGTCGCGCGCATCGTGTCGTTCCTGGCGACCGGCCTCCTCATCCTCGTGATCGGCTACTTCGCGCCGCTGCCACCCAAGACGGAGAGAGCATGACGCAGTTTGCGTGGCTTCTCGCCCTGATCGTGTCGTTGCCCGCTGTCATCGTGGCCCAGACGACGCTGAACGACTTCGCGCGTGGCGCAGAGATTCGAGCCGAGGAGGGCGGCACCATCTTTCGCGTGCTGCTCCCGGACGACGTGTACGACACCACGACGCGGACGGACCTGGCGGATCTTCGAGTCATCAATGGCGCCGGAGAGTCCGTGCCTCATGCCTTGCGCGGGACGCCGCGTCCGCCGGCGGATTCCGAGTGGCGGGACGTACCGTCATTCCCCATGAAAGAACAGACGGGCGTTGCCGCGACCACGCAGGTGAGAATCGGCCGGGACGGATCGGTGCTCGCGGTCACGGGCGACAGCACCGGCGGCCGCGTCACGACCTCGTATCTGCTGGATGCGAGCGCCCTCGAGGCCCCGATCGACCGGGTGGCGCTTGCATGGGAGGCCGGGCCGGGCGTGACCTTTCTCGCACCGGTCAGCGTTCAGGGGTCCGACGATTTGAACCGCTGGCGGACGATCGTCGCCTCGGCCGCCGTCGCACAACTGCAGCGCGACGGGTTCGGCCTGTCACAAAACGAGATCGGGCTGCCGGCGTCGAGCGAGCGGATCAAGTACCTGCGCATCTCGTGGCCGAAGGAGATGTCGGCCGTCGTGGTGAGGTCGGCGCGCGTTCGGCTGTCGGCCGGAGTCCCTCGCCCGGAGATTCGATGGAAGACCCTGAGCGCCGGGGAGGTGGATGCGGCAGGCGTGGCGTACTACGACGCTCGCGCGACGGCGCCCGTGCAATACATCGATCTCGAGCTTGCCGATCCCACGGACGTCGCGACCGTCACGGTGCGCTCCAGCGGCAATCCGTCGTCGGCGTGGGTGACGCGTCATGTCGGGCTGTTCTATTCCCTGCAGCAGCCGGGCGGCACGATACGCAGCGAGTTCGCGAGATCGTCTCCGTCGATGGATCGCTACTGGAGGCTCGAGACCACGCGAGAAGGCGGTTGGAAAAAGGACCGCGCGCCGCGGCTCAAGGTAGGCTGGCATCCGCTCGAGCTGGTGTTCCTGGCTCAGGGGCCGCGACCCTACACGCTCGCGTACGGGAGCTCGCGAGTGGGTCCGTCGGAGGCACCGGTGGACTCGCTCCTTGCCAGCCTGGACGAGGCGGACCGCGCCAGCCAGGTCCGGCTGGCGACGGTGGGCGAGTCGCGCACCCTGGGCGGCCCCGCCGCGCTCGAGCCCGTGCTGCCGTGGCGCCGGATCGCGTTGTGGGGTGTGCTCGTGGCGGCCGTCGCCGCGCTCGCGTTCCTGGCAACGCGAGTCCTGCGCGAGACGAAGCAGGCGTGAGCTATTGCTTGGTGAGTGAAACGTTGATCGTCGCCGTCTGACCCGGACGCACGGTGATGTCCGTGACGTAGGTACGGTAACCGTCCCTCCGGATCTCCACGTTGTGCACGCCCGTGCCCAGCTGCACGATCAGCCGTTCGTTCACCGGAGCGTTCTCCCACCGCTCGCCGTCGATCGTGATCGAGGCGTCGTCTGGCTGCACTCGCAGCGAGATCGCACCAAACTCGGGCCTCGATGGAGACGGCGGCGCGGGTTCCGGTTCCACGTCAACCTGATCGCGCGAGCGGGCCGGCGGCCGGCCTGGCCGCGTGCGGGATTGCTCCGGCCTGGCGTCGGCCGGTTTCTCGGCCGGGACTGGCGGCTCGGGCTCCACTTCTCCAGGGGCAAGCGGCTCCATCGCCTGCCGCACGCTGAACGTCTTGCCCGGTTGCAAG